>CACYDN010000001.1 GCA_902773185.1 uncultured Lachnospiraceae bacterium
TACCCTCACGGCTCCGCTCTCCCACACCGGTGAAGATGGAATAGCCGCCGTGCTCCATGGCAACGTTGTGGATCAGCTCCTGGATCAGAACAGTTTTTCCTACACCGGCACCGCCGAAAAGACCGATCTTACCACCCTTGGCATAGGGTTCCAGAAGGTCAATGACCTTAATGCCGGTTTCCAGAATCTCAACGGAAACATTCTGATCCTTAAACTCCGGCGCCGGACGGTGGATTTCCCAACGCTCCGTATCCGCAGGAATCTCTTCGCCGCCGTCAATGGGATTGCCCAAAACGTTGAACATCCTGCCGATGGTCGCTGTTCCGACCGGAACGCTGATCCCCGCACCGGTGGCATTTACTTCCATATCGCGGGCAAGTCCTTCGCTCTCCGCCAGCATAATGCAGCGCACCACATGATTTCCCATCAGCTGGGAAGCCTCCATGGTACGGGTTTTTCCGGCCACCTTCACGGTAAGCGCCTCGCGGAGCTTCGGAAGCTCCTTCCCGTCAAATTTTACATCTACAACAGGTCCGGAAACCTGTATGATCTTACCCTTCATCAGGCATTCTCCTTCTTTTTCTTTCTCCGCTGGGCCTTGGCGCCTGCCGCCACCTCCGTGATTTCCTGGGTAATGGCAGCCTGCCGCACACGGTTATACTCCACGGAAAGCTTGGCCAGAAGCTCCTCGGCATTCTTATTGGCCGCATCCATCGCGGTCATCCGGGCATTCTGCTCCGCCGAAAAGCTGGATACCAGCGCCCCGTAAATATATCCGGAGATGTAGCTCCGCATGATGTTTGCCAGCACCTGCTCCGCCGAGGGATCGAATTTAAAATATGGTCTGTCTACCTTTTCATCCGTCACTGTAAACTTTCTCCGCTCCAATGGCAGGATTCTGTCCGTCCGCACATTGCAGACCAGTTCGTTCTGCATATCACTGTAGATGACGCGGATCTCATCCACCCGTTTTTCTTCATATTCCGTAAGAAGCAGGGAACAGATTTCCCGCGCCCTGTGGAAGGTGGGGTTCTGCGCCGTATAGAGGAAGGTCTTTGCGATCGGAATGTTATGCTTCATGAAATAATGCCGGCCATACTCACCAACCACATAAAACTTCACCTTTTTGTGCTTGGCCATCGCTTCCTCAGCCGCCTTCAGGACATTATGATTATAGCCGCCGGCCAAGCCTTTATCTGCCGTGATCACGAGATACGCATAGGTTTCCGCCGCTTTCCGGCCTGTCTCCGGATAAAAATACTCACTGCGGATCCGGTCCACATCCTGGAAGATCCGCTTAATCTCATTCTCAATCTGGTTAAAGTAGGGGCGGGTTCTTTCCAGCTCCCCCTTTGCCTTCCGAAGCTTGGTTGAGGAAATCAGATACATGGCGCTGGTGATCTTCTGGGTATTCTTCACGCTGTTTATTCTGTTTTTGATCTCACGCGTCGTAGCCACGCAGCCTTCCTCCTTTCCTCGGACACTAATCTATCAGTTCATTTTATTCCTGTTTTTCAGGACTTCCAAATCTACTTACATGTATGAATTTACATGCATCCGTATTATTCTTCGGTTTCCGGCACGGCATGCTCCGCATTCCACTGCTTCAGATATTCATTCGCAGCTCTTACGATTTCTGCCTTCACTTCATCCGATAATTCGCCGGTCTTTTCGATTTCCTTGTACATCATCTGCTCATTCTCGGCAAAATAGCCAAGAAGACCTCGCCGGAATTCGGCAATCTCATCAAAGGGAATCGTTACAAATACCCTGCCAACCGTTGCCGCCACCAGAAGGATTACCTGTTCCGGAAGCCGGAAGGGACTTCCCTGGGGCTGCCGGAGCAGCATCATCAGACCCTGTCCGTAAACGAGCTGATTCTTCGTTGCCTCATCGAGGTCACTCGAGAACTGGGTAAATACTTCCATCTCCCGGTACTGGGCCAGCTCCAGACGGATGGAGCCCGCCGCCTTCTTCATGGCTTTTTTCTGGGCTGCACCGCCGACACGGGATACGGAAAGCCCGACGTTAACGGCCGGCCGCTGTCCCGCGAAGAACAGGTCGCTCTCCAAAAAGATCTGTCCATCGGTGATGGAAATGATATTCGTAGGTATATATGCCGAAACGTCACCCGCCTGCGTTTCCACGATCGGAAGCGCAGTCATGCTGCCGCCGCCGAGTTCGTCAGAAAGATGTGCGGAACGTTCCAGAAGCCGGGAATGCAGATAGAATACATCACCGGGATACGCCTCACGCCCGGGAGACCTCTCCAAGAGGAGCGAAAGCGCACGGTAAGCGATGGCATGCTTGGAAAGATCATCATAAACGATCAGAACATCCTTCCCCTTCCGCATGAAGTACTCGCCGAGCGCAGTGCCTGAATAAGGCGCAATATACTGCACCGGAGCCGTTTCGCTGGCCGGTGCGGAAACCACAACCGTATAATCCATGGCACCCTTTTTCTGCAGGGTTCCCACCAGCTGCGCAATGCTGCTGGTCTTCTGACCGATTGCCACGTAAATGCAGACGACGCCGTTTCCTTTCTGGTTCAGAATGGCATCCATCGCAATGGATGTCTTTCCGGTCTGGCGGTCGCCGATGATCAGTTCCCGCTGGCCGCGGCCGATGGGGAACATGGAATCGATGGAAAGAATACCGGTGCTCATGGGTTCGGAAACGCTCTGGCGCTCCACAATACCCGGTGCCGGTGTTTCAATCGCACGATAAGACTCTGCAATAATGGGGCCCTTGCCATCCACGGGATTACCGAGCGCATCCACGACACGCCCAAGGAAACCGTCTCCGACAGGGATACCCGCCGTCTTCTTCGTCCGTTTGACGCGGCTGCCCTCCTGAATTTCATCATCCGGACCGAACATGATGATACCGATCTCATCCTCCCGGATGTCCTGCACCATGCCCTTTTCACCACAGTCAAAGAGAACTACCTCGCCGTAAACGGCAGAGTTCATTCCGGTCGCTACTACAATGCCGTCACCAACGGTCACAACCTGCCCCTCCTCTTCGGCCAGGGCAGCCGGTGTCCACTTGTGGATGGCCTCTTTAAACAATGTGATATAATCACTGTCCCCCAGCGGATGATCCTCTCCGACCGTGGACAGCATCTCGCGGAGCTGCTGCAGACGGCCCGCATCGGTCCAGTCGTAGGTTTCCGTATCTACGACAAGCCGGAATCCGGAGTTGATAGAGGAATCCAGGATGGGACGGAGCTTATATTCTTTCCCGTATTTCTTTTTCAGAAAAGCGGTAATCCGCTTTTGTTGATCATAAGAGGGAGGATCCGCGCAGTAGAGGAGCGCAGTCCGCTCACCCTCAGTTTTCGTTATTTCTGCCATCCTCCAGACTCCTTTCGGCGCTGTCCAGGAACTTGTCGTACAGTTCACCGGGTTCGGCGTTTATAAAGAGATGCTCCGCTGCTTCATCCAGCATCTCGGCAATCTCCGTTCTGGCGCTGCCAACGATCTCCGCCTTGCGGATCTCGGCCTCGCCCTCTGCCTTTTTGATGATCTTTGCGGCACTCTTCTCCGCATCCTCTTCGCGCTTAACGCGCATTTCATCCAGCTCAGCTGCGGCAGCCTTGCGTCTTTCCGCAATCTCCGCCTCAATACCGGCCATTTTTGCATCGTATTCTTTTTTGGTTTCGAGCGCTTCCTGCTTCAGCTTCGCAGAGGTCTCCGCCTCCTCGCGGTAATAATCCTCGCGCTTTTTCATGAACTTCTTCACGGGTGCATAAAGAAGCACATAGAGTCCCGTAAAGAGGATCAGAAAATTGAAAAGATGAAGAAGGATCTGCTGCCAGTCTATATTCAGAGGCATTTTTTTACCCTTTCTTTAAATATAATGTGTATGGTTGTATGAGCGATTGACGGATTGCTCCGCTTCGCTCTCGCAATCCTACGTCCATTCGGGCTCCCGCTCTTTCCTTCGGAAATCGCTTCTCCCTCATGTCCGTTCGAATCCCGAATCCCTCCTCGGTGTCCTGCAAGCAGGACCCGAGTCTTGCTTCGGTCTTCTTTATCGCTCACATGACAAAAATGATTAGTATTGTTACAACCAATGCGTAGATGATTGCGGTCTCGATGAAGACCAGACCGAGCATCAGGTTTGTCCGGATCTTTCCGTCCGCTTCCGGCTGACGGGAAATACCTTCGTTCGCCTTGGCAATGGCAAGACCCATACCGATGGCACCGCCGGCTGCCGCAATACCGATTGCAATTGCTGCCGCAATCGCCTTGGAGCCGGTGTTATCTTCCTTCTCTACCTCTGCCTCATCTTCTTCCTCTTCCGTATCCGCGGAATCCGCCGCAAATACCGGACCGTTCGTGTTCACCTTTGCCTCTGACTTAACCGGGCTGAAAATGACTGCCATAAAGATGATCAGCAGAACCGCGAGTAAACTCTTTCCGACAAAACTTTTCTTTTTCATGCTTTAACCTCCACCTCTGTTTGATTGGGTTTCTTTACTTTCTTTTCTTTTTTATGCGGCTTCTCCGATACCTCTCCGTAGAACATGGCCGTCAGCATCGTCAGGACGTATGCCTGGATCAGCGCATGCATCAGAGTAAAGAGAATACCCACGAACACCGGGAGCACGAAGCTCAGGGTGAGATAATAATAAACCAGTTCCGTTACCAGCATACCCGAAAGAAGCGCACCGAA
>CACYDN010000002.1 GCA_902773185.1 uncultured Lachnospiraceae bacterium
ACCATTGATCTTGTCAATCATCAGTATACAGGTAAATCCACGTTGCTACAAATGTGAGGTCACTTCATATTATCTAAGATCATACCAGGCTGCATAATCACAGATTCGCATCCATCTGCTGTTGGCCCCCCGATTATTTACTGTCATTACAAGATAGGGCAGCGTATCTTCATTCACCAGATATGCCACATGCACAGTCCTCGTTTCGCCTGCCGGAATCTCCGAAATATAGTTTTTCGGATTATGATCCGAATCCGCAAAATCAAAATACATCATCTCACCATCTGTTGCAGCATATTCATACCGGGCGTAAGCATATTCCGGAAGATCCGAAAACCGAAAATCGTCATAAGTTTCATGAATCCTATAATCATCCTGCCCCTCAACCAAATAGCACAGATCAGTAAAAAACATTACATCCTTCATATCCTCTGCTGAGTTATTAGTGAACGCCACGGTCGCATACACCAGTTTTTGATTTACATGAACCTCATCGATCACCTCATCCTCTGTTTGGATTCCATCCCCTGCCTTATAGGCATAGATCGTATTTTCAAGAAGCTTACCGTCCTCCCCAACAGAATTCAGCCAGTCATAAGAAAGCATATCTTCATCCAGCAAGCTCAGATCATCATGCACGCTTACATCCGTCAGTGTAACGCTTAATCCTTTGGTTCCCCATCCGTTTTGTGTAATGGAATTCAGAATATCAAAAGTATCTCCTACGTCCATCAGATTCTCCAGATCAGTCTTTTCATAAGCCGGGAGCGGATCTTTCCGGTAAGCATCCGTGACCAGATTCGAATCGTTCAAATCCGAAACATAATCCGACCACTTATAAGCATCTTCAGCTGTCAAAACCTGATCTGTCGCCCGGATTTCAAGACCGGAAATGATCGTTTCAAAATCAGATCCAGATAATCCGCTTCCCGTCATGGCAACCAGAACCGCATTCTCATCTTCATACAGCATATAATACCAACTGCGACCATCCGAAAACTCGACTTTTTTGCCGGGTATTCCCGCTACCGTCACGTCACTTTCATCCGCCACGTGGCCAAGTCTAAGCTTATCGAAATCCGCCTTTTCATCATGGTCAATATGCACCAGCATCGGAGAGAAATACCGGTCGTTATCCGTTTTATCATTTAGTTTTCCGGGTGCATTCGGATATTCTTCCATTCCCTCCGGTTTCATCCCAAATACAATCCGAAGATTTCTGTATTCCGCCGCGTCTGTTTTTAATCCGCTCTCTGCTTTATCTTCAGTGGACAAATCAGAAGATAACGCAGATGTTCCTTCATCTGTCACACCGACAATAACCCCGTAATTGCCGTCCTTCTCCGTAGTGATTTTTTTCACGTGATGCTTTTGCGCATAAACGGTTCCTCCAACTAAGAGTATTGTCAAAACGGCCGCTGCCACGCGGAAGGTTTGTCTTTGAAAAACACCCTTCTTTTTTATATCTCCTTCCTTGCATCTCTTTATATCATTTTCCATTCTTTCTGTTATACTATCCGGAATATCCGGCAGCATGTATTCAAAAATGTCATTACGCATATTCGTGATCCTCCAATATTAATTTCCTTAACTGTTTCCGTGCCCGAAGAAGTCTGTTCTTTACCGCCGATTTTGTGCAGGCCAACATCTCAGCAATCTCATTCACCGAGTAACCTTCTATATAATAAAGCACCAACACCGTCCGAAGTTTATCCGGAAGTTCGTAAAGAACATCATTCAGATTTCTGTTTTCCTTTGGTTCCTCATATGCCAAATCATCGGGAATTTCTAACGCCTGCGGATGCCGCAGGATGTTGTAGCATTCATGAACAAGTATCCGAACAAGCCATGCTTTAGCGGCATTTTTATTCTTGATCTTATCCATCTTCGTATATCCCTTTACAATCATCTCTGAGATAGCATCCGCACAATCATCATCATTCGGAAGAATCGATTTTGCCACATGATAAAACAGGTTCTTATTGTCCATGATAATCGTTCCCAGCTCTTCCTTTGTCAGTCTCTCCACATCATGTGCTCCTTTCCCATTTGTTGGATTTCTATCGTACGATAATTCTTTCTGACATATATAAGACGCAAATAACACCTCAATGGTCTCATGATATTTATAAATAACACTTTATATTTTATTTGACGCCCGTCAAATAATATGATACATTATCATTACAGATATATTTGACGCTCGTCAAATACTCGTCATTCCGCACGCGAAATAAACCCGATTATTGTAACAGCAGAAAGACAATTGGTGGTGCTATGATTGATTCCAAAGTATTCTCAGACATGCAAGACCTTACATACCTGAAGTGGTCGCATATCCGAAGCTCCAGCGGTACGGCCGGAACATTCTTAAAGTCCGAATCCACGATTGAAGGTGTAAAACGCTATTATAAGCTTTCCAATTTTGACCCCTTGCATGGCGTCATCGGACACGAATGTGTAAATGAGCTGATTGTTGACAGACTGCTGAATATCCTCGGTGTAGAGCATATTCACTATGATCTGATCCACGCAGCCATCGAAATAGGCGGAAACGCTTTCGATACCTATCTTTCCTGTTCTGAGGACTTCAAACGCCCCGGAGAAAGTAAAACTGCCCTGGACAATTATTATACAATGAATGCGGAAAAGGGAGAATCTCCTTACGATTTCTGCGCCCGAATGGGCTGGCAGGCATACGTGGATACCATGCTCGCTGTCGATTACCTGATTCTGAACCGGGACAGGCACGGAGCAAATGTGGAGATTCTTCGAAATGCCCGTGCGAAAACACTTCGCCCGGCTCCACTCTTCGACCATGGATTATCGCTCCTTTTTTCCTGCCGGACAGAGGAGGATGCCGCTGCCTTTGATATCCTGGCAGATCAACGCTGTCAAAACTTCATAGGCGGATTTTCCTGCTACGAAAATCTTTCTCTCATCAAAGATAAACAGAAAGTATTCAAAGGAAAGCTCCAAAAGAAAGACAAAGATATTATCTTTCAGAACCTTTCCGGGATCCTGCCGGATATTTTCATCGATAAAATCTGGGATATGATCTATACGAGGTACAATATTTATGAAAATTTATGATATCTTTGATCAGGAAAACCGTATTTCCGTCGGTACCCTTCTCTACTTTGAAAAAGAAAAAAGCTTTATCATTGAGCTGTCGGAAACCCTCGATGAATGGAACGCACCGCTCCTTTTCAGCGCTCTGATCAAAAAGGGACGCACTACCGTTTCCCGGGAAAGCAGCCTGATGTGGGTTCGGGAACGTGTCATACCCAGCGACAGGCAAAACATCAGCGCCATTCTTGCAAATCACAGGCTGAAGGAATACGATGAAATGAAATTCCTGGAAATCTCCGAAGGGAAATGTTCCCAGGATTCCTTAATGATCAAAAAAACAGATCAGCTGCCACGCTACGTTGAAAGCAGAATGCAAAGAAACCTGACGGGGATGTTTATCTCCGGTGATAACGAGATCATCTGTTTCTTTGCAGACGATACAACACGAAGAATTCCCTTAAATACATTGCCGAATGTCTCCGATGTGGAAAAGATCATGCGAAACGAAAAGCTTTTTGCTTCGGGAAAAATCGGCGCGGCCGGATACTACATCACCTTCAATGATTCGATTGACATTTCTGCAATCACCCTGCACAGTGCCGGTGTTTCTATCCCTGTCAAAAGAAATGATTTTCTTTCCTTTATCCGGCACGGTGTACTGGATACAACCGAGACAGCCAACATCCTCTCCTGCTCCCGCCAGAACATTGCCTATCTGGTAAAGCAGGGGCAGCTGACGCCGATCAAGGAAAATGTGATGGGAAGTCTCTATCTCAAAGATGATGTTATTAAAAGTAGATGGTAAGTCCGGTTCATCATTTTTCTTGTATTTCAGTTACGTATATTATAAAATGATACCATAATTCCACTCTCTGCAAAGAAGGAGAACAAACACATGAAAAAAGATGATTGCATTTTCTGCAAACTGGCGAATGGCGACATTCCCACAAACACGATCTATGAAGATGATGATTTCCGGGTCATCCTGGATGCCGCGCCGGCAGCAAAAGGTCATTCCCTGATTCTGCCGAAAAACCATGCGGATAATCTGTTTGAGCTGGATGATACCACCGCTGCGAAGGTTCTTTCTCTGGCCCGCACGGTAGCGGAGAAGATGAAGAGCACTCTCGGCTGTGACGGCGTTAACCTGGTTCAGAATAACGGTGCTTCTGCCGGACAGACCGTTTTCCATTTCCACGTGCACATCATCCCGCGGTTTACCGGAGACGGTGTCGGCCTCACCTGGAAGCAGCTTTCCCCCACAGCGGAGGAGCAGGCTGCCCTGACAGAAAAGCTGCATATATAGAGTGCGGATCGACGGGCGGCTTTGTTGAGAAATTATATCCCGGGCAGGCCGCGGTTTCATCCTGCGGATCGGAAACATTTGAGCAGTTTCCGAGAGCAGGATGAAACACCAGCGTGACTGCCCGAGCACTAACCTATCATAAAAAAAGACAAGGAGAACGCAAGCTATGTTTTCAGCCAAGATCAAGCCCTTCAAGGGCACCAAGCAGGTGATCGAACTCACCGCCGGTACCTATACCGCCGTCATCGCTCCCTTCCTGGGCAGCAACATCATGAAGATGACCGAGTCCGGCAGCAAGGTCGACTTCTTCCGGCACGATGAGTCCCAGAGTCTCGAGGAGATCATGGCCGATCCCGTTACCTACGGGTTCCCCACACTTCTCTATCCCAACCGCCTCCACGGCGGCATCCTGAAGTGCTCCGACTATAGCTACGAATTCCCCATCAACGATGTGGATGGCAACAACCACCTTCACGGCTTCCTGCACCTTCGGGAGCACGAAATTGTTTCTGTGGAAGAGACCGAGGATGCTGCCATTGCCAAAACGGCTTACACCTATGACGAGAAGGATCCGTTCTTCGAAACCTTCCCGGTATCCTTCCGCGCGGAATATACCTTCCGTCTCACGGAGAACGGCATATTCTATTTCTTTACCATAACAAATCTCAGCAAGCGTCAGCTGCCCTTCGGATTATGCAACCACACAGCCTTCAACGGCCCCTTCGTAGAGGATGCAAAGCCGCTTGACACCCGGCTCTATGTGACCATCGGCGAAAAATGGCTTCTGAAGCCGGTGACCTGCATTCCCACACTGGAGACTGCGCCGCTGGATAACCATGACCGCCAGTATCTGACCGGTTCCATGGTTCCTGTTAAGCATATCATCGATAATGATGTCTATGCGGCGGAAACCGCTACGATCGACGGCCGCCAGTTCAGAGGCGCTATCCTGTCCGATATCGCGACAAGCACCGAGGTCCGCTATGAGGTAGACGAAAACTTCAATTTCTGGGTCATCTGGAACGACGGCGGCGAGAAGGGATACTTCTGTCCCGAGCCCTCTACCTGGATGATCGACGCGCCGAATCTTCCGCTTCCGCCGTCAGAATCCGGCTATCTGGAGCTGGCTCCCGGTGAGACAAAGACAGTCAAAGAACATATCTATGTCGTAGAGAAGTAATCACAATTTCGAAAACACATCTTTTAGCAGTTCATATAGAAAAGAATCTTAGGTGCCCCGTATCCGAACACTTCGGACGGGGCACTTATTCTCTGATCATATCCGTTGTTTCCGAATAAAAAAAACAAAGATTTGGCCGTATAAAAATATAGCCCTTCCCCCTCTGATTTTCCTTGAATTATACCCCGTTTCCATATATAATATAGGGTAGCTGTTCTATCGTTTCCGGCTCATGGCGCATTTCGCAACAGGGCCGCAGGAAATCTCAGCACGGCAAAAAAATCCGGGCCGGAAGAGCCCGAGAATATAAGAAGGGAAGGTATAAATTTTATGAAATTCGGCTACTTCGATGATGCTCAGAAAGAGTATGTCATCACCTCTCCGAGAACTCCGTATCCGTGGATCAACTACCTCGGAACCGAGAGCTTCTTCTCGCTCATCTCCAACACGGCAGGTGGCTACCATTTTTACAAGGACGCGAGAATGCGCCGGATTACCAGGTATCGTTATAACAACGTACCGGTAGATGTGGGGGGACGCTATTTCTATATCAATGAGGATGGCAACATCTGGAATCCCGGATGGTCTCCGGTCAAGAAAGAGCTTGATTTCTATCAATGCCGCCATGGTATGGGCTATACCATCATCACCGGTAAGTCTCATGAGCTGAAGGCAGAGGTTACGTTCTTCGTACCGCAGGGCTACAACGGCGAAATCCAGAAGGTTGTTCTGAAGAACGAGGGAACCACACCCAAGAGCTTCACCCTGTTCTCCTTCCTGGAGTGGTGTCTCTGGAACGCAGAGGACGATTCCACCAACTTCCAGCGTAACTTCAGCACCGGCGAGGTTGAGGTAGAAGGTTCCACCCTCTTCCATAAGACCGAATACAAAGAGCGCCGCGATCACTTTGCATTCTATACAGTAAATGCAGAGATCGATGGCTATGACTGCGACCGCGAGTCCTTCCTTGGCCTGTACAACGGCTTCGATCGTCCTGACGTAGTTGTGAACGATCAGTCCTCCAATTCCAAGGCTGACGGCTGGTCACCCATTGCTTCTCACAGCATTAAGGTTTCTCTCGCTCCCGGCGAGGAGAAGGCTTTCGTCTTCATCCTGGGTTATGTAGAGAACGGCAAGGACAACAAGTGGAACGCTGACGGCTCCATGAATAAGTCCAAGGCTTACGAAATGATGAAGCAGTTCGATACCGTAGAAAAGGTTGATGCTGCTTTTGCTGCCAACAAGGAAATGTGGGATGCTCTCCTTTCCAAGTACAATGTAGATACACCGGATGAGAAGGTAAACCGGATGGTGAACATCTGGAACCAGTATCAGTGCATGGTTACCTTCAACATGTCCCGTTCCGCATCCTATTTCGAGTCCGGTATCGGCCGTGGTATGGGCTTCCGTGATTCCAATCAGGATCTTCTGGGCTTCGTTCATCAGATTCCCGACCGCGCTCGTGAGCGTATTCTGGATCTGGCTGCAACCCAGTTCGAGGACGGTGGATGCTTCCATCAGTATCAGCCGCTTACCAAGAAGGGAAATGATACCCTGGGCGGTAACTTCTCCGATGATCCGCTGTGGATGATCCTG
>CACYDN010000003.1 GCA_902773185.1 uncultured Lachnospiraceae bacterium
GAGACGCTCGCATCCGCAGACAGTTCGAAGGACTGGCTCGGCTACGTGAAGGCCTTTGAGGCAAACATCCGCAGAACGTGAATCTACCTAAACCCCGGTTTTCCCCGGGGTTTTTTCGTGCGGCAAACATGTTTATTAAATGTATTTAAGGAATATTTAATAATATCAGGATATGATAGATCTAGAAGCTGCGGATGTGTTGTGGCCGTAAGAGCGAAATGGCCATCACGCAGCCGGAATATTACATGATAGGAGGTGCACGCACATGTTGCTGCATATTCTGAAAAAAGATCTGAAAAGAAAAAAGACCATGAATGTGGTACTGGGCCTCTTCGTGATCCTCGCCTCCATGTTTGTGGCGAGCAGCCTCTCCAACATGTTATCCGTTTTGAACGGAACGGATTACTTTTTGGATAAGGCCGGCCTCGGAGATTACATAGTAATCCTGTTCAGCGGAGACCCGGATCAGGATGCCGAAAAGTTCTTTTCCGAGAATCCTTATGTAAAGGATTTCCGGATGGAACGGGGACTTGGCGTAGGACGCGAATCCATCTCCAGTCCCGACCGGGAGATCAAGCCGGGAGCCCTTTGCGACATAATCTCCGTAAAGGACGATGGTCTGAAATTCTTTGATGAGAATGACAACGTAATTACGGATGTGGAACCCGGACATGTCAGAGTGACCGCAAGCTTTCTTTCTTCTGAGAAGCTGAAGAAGGGGGACCGGATCCATTTCAGCATCGGTGATGTGGAAAAGAATTTCATTATAGACGGCCCCCTGAAGGATGCGGCGCTTGGTTCCCCCATCATGGGAAACGTCAGATTTATGATCAACGATGATGAGATGAACAGCCTCTACGAAAATGAGTCGATTCATTCGAAGTACAAGGGATATATCATTTATGTTGATACCGATGATGTTTCTTCGTTTACCAAAACGCTTGCCGATCTTTCCGGAATCAGCTTTGACGGTTCCCGGACAGTGATTAAGACGAGCTATGTGATGACCATGATCATCGTATTTGTAATCCTGATCGTATCAATCGCCCTGATCATTGTAGCGTTTGTTATGCTGAAATTTGCAATCAATGTATCTGTGATGGAGGATTTCCGTGAAATCGGCGTCATGAAGGCTATCGGAATAAGGAACCGCAGAATCCGCGGCCTGTATGCAGCAAAATATTTCCTTCTGGCGATAGTCGGAACGCTGATCGGTCTAATTCTCAGCTTCCCGTTCGGAAATCTTTTGATGAAATCAGTCAGTGATAATATGGTTCTCGGGAATGACAGTGAAATTCTGATCCATATCGTTGGCGCACTTCTCGTTGTGCTCACCATTTCCGGATTTGCCTGGCTGTGTACAAGAAAAGTAAAGAAGCTTTCTCCGATCGATGCCATCCGAAGCGGTCAGACCGGCGAACGTTTCCGGAAAAAGAAGGTAAAGGGAAAGGCGCGCGGCAGAAAGCATACCGAGTTCTTCCTCGCAGTGAATGACATCCGCAGCACACCGAAGAGATATCTTTCTGTATTCCTTTCGCTGTTCATCTGTACGCTTCTGGTGCTGACTTTGGTGAATACCACAAGTACCATGAGGAGTGACAGCTTTGTTCATACCTTTGGCGCGCGGGGCGACATTTATGTAAGCGATGACGAAGCTATGCGAAATCTTCAGGTGGAAGATAAGGATGCCCTGACCCAATATATGGCAGAGAAAGAAAAACTCCTTGCCGATCACGGAATGCCCTGTGTGATCAAGGCGGAAACACAGTATAAGTATAAAGTAATCATTGACGGAAGTGTAGAAAATCTTACCTTCCAGCAGGGTGTCAATACCCATATGTCCGACTATGAATTTCTTACCGGCTCGGCGCCGCAAAACGGAAATGAAATTGCTGTAACAAAGGCAGTTTCCGAATCGACAGGCCTTAAGGTCGGCGATACCTTTACGCTGGATTTCGGCGATCGGACAGAAGAGTTTCTGGTTTCCGCAACGTACCAGACCATGAACAACATGGGGCAGATGACGCTTATGCATGAGGATGCGGCTACGGATTTTATCCACCTGTCCCAGATCCTTGAATTACGGATCTGCTTCACCGATTCTCCGGATGAAAAGGAAATTGAAAAAAGGAAGGATAAGATCAGTGAAATCTGGGATATTGACGAAGAACAGGTCATGACGGCTGAGGAGTATTGTGTGAAGACAATGGGGGCCGCCGATACGATGGAAGCACTGCAGAACCTGCTGCTCGTCATTACGATGATCGTAGTCATTCTGGTAACACTTCTTATGGAACGCTCCTTCGTGGCGGATGAAAAGACGCAGATTGCTCTTCTGAAAGCGGTGGGCTTCCGCAACGGAAAGATTGTCCGGTGGCATGTTTTCCGGTTCACAATCTGTTCCTTCTTTGCCATCGTCCTGGCTGTAGCTCTTTCGATTCCGGTAACGCATCTGGCCATCACACCGATCTTTGCCATGATGGGTGCCGGTAAGGTCGATTTCCGGTATGCATGGTCACTGACAGCACTGTATCCGGCCATCATCTTCGGATTTACGATTCTGATGACATGGGTTGTGGCACAGTGCACAAAGAAGATCAAGAGTAGTGATACCGCAAATATAGAGTAATTCCGTACGTTACATGTGAGAAAGGATAATATTATGAGTAAGATTATGGATGTTAAGGATTTGTGTAAAACATATATCATCGAGAAGCAGCAGAACCATGTGCTGAAAAATGTGAGCTTTTCCGTGGAGGAAGGGGAGATGATCGCCATCATGGGACCGTCGGGTTCCGGAAAATCCACGCTTCTCTATTCGGTTTCCGGTATGGATAAGGCTACCGCGGGAACGGTGAATTTTAACGGGCATGAGCTGGCCAAGATGGGCGAAAAGGAGATGGCTGACGTCCGTCTCGATGAGATGGGATTCATCTTCCAGCAGATGTACATGATGAAGAATCTGACCATCCTGGATAATATTCTTTTGCCTGCTTTCGAGAGTAGTAAAGAGAAGGATAAGGATAAGGTGGTGAAGCACGGAGAAGATCTGATGCGGAAGCTCGGCATTATCGAGATTGCCGGACATGACATCAATGAGGTTTCCGGTGGCCAGCTGCAGAGAGCCTGCATCTGCCGGAGCATGATCAACGATCCGAAGATCATCTTCGCGGACGAACCGACCGGTGCCCTGAACAGGACTTCTTCCAAGGAGGTTATCGACGAGCTTGCGAAGCTCAACGGAGAAGGAACAACAATCCTTATGGTGACCCACGATGCGAAGGTCGCAGCGAGATGCTCCCGCGTATTATATTTAGTGGACGGAAACATCCAGGGAGAGTATAATAATTCTGATAAAACGAAGTCGGAGAAGGAGCGGGAACGTGCCCTCACGACCTGGCTCATGGATCAGGGTTGGTAATGCCAAAATGAGGATGTAAAAAGTGATCGACATTTTGATTGTAGAAGATAATACAGAGATTGCCACGCTGCTGACAGATTTCCTCCGAAGGGATGGATATGTTGTGAGCACGGCCGAAACAGGAGAGAAAGCCCTGCGCCTATGGGAAGCC
>CACYDN010000004.1 GCA_902773185.1 uncultured Lachnospiraceae bacterium
TAATACCATGCATAGCAGTAATGGATCTTTCCGGAAAGCGATTGGAACGCATCCTCCGTTACCATGGCTACATCAAACTGCAGCGCATCAAACATGGTATCCGTATTCTTTTCATAAAGACAGCTGTAATTCACATAAGCGATGAGACCGACAACCCGAAAATCCCTCCCGCCGACGCGGAGGGTATCACCCTTTTTGACACCTGCATTATCCGCATGCATACGGTCAATGGCGATCTCATCATCCGCCTCCGGCAGACGCCCTTTCAGGACACAGGCCAGATTGCTGTAATCCCGCGCCGGGAATACACGGATCGTTCCGTCCTGCTCCCCGTCCAGGTCATTATCCTCAGTGAGGTCCTTATAAAAGTTTTCATAAATCGTGACCGGGATTGCCTCGGCATCCGGATCCAGATTATATTTTGCCGTTTCCTCCTCAAATTCCTCATCCAGTGCTTCCTTTGCCTGAACACGGAAGGCTTCCTTCATTTCTTCATTACCCGGATACTGCGTTTCTGCTTGCTGATCTGCCTGTGCATAGGCTTTATCCAGATATATACTGTAAAGATCCGCCTGCTTTCCGGATTCAATACCCTTCCGGACAGATTCGTCCTTCATTTCCCAGGAAAGCTCAAAATGTCCGTTTTCCTGATGATATTTCTTAACACCATCATCGGCAGCACTCAGCATACTGAGATTGGTCACCAGCATGCCGGATACAAAACCGATCATTAAGATTAAAAATACGGCTATAACCAGATATTTCCGCCAGTCGCACCGAAGCTCTCTGGCAACCCTCTTTTTGAGAGGGCTCTGCATTTTCTTCTTCATGCCACCCTCCTACCACTCAAGGTCTACCGCTGATACTTTTTCCGTATTGATATCATTGTGCCGGACCACACCGTCACGCAGTTTGATCACGTGATCCGCCATCCTCTTGATTTCCGAATTGTGTGTTACCATGATGATCGTGTTACCGTATTTCCGGTTCACATCCTCGATCAGCTTCAGAATTTCCTTGGATGTATTGTAATCCAACGCACCGGTCGGTTCATCGCAGAGAAGAATATCCGGATTCTTTACAATCGCGCGGCCGATAGATACACGCTGCTGCTGACCACCGGACAGCTGATTGGGAAGCTTGTAACGATGATCAAAAAGACCCAGTGTTTCCAGAAGCTCATCGATATCCAGCGGGTTATCCGAAAGATAAGCCCCAACCTCAATGTTTTCCTTCACGTTCAGATTCGGAATCAGGTTGTATAACTGAAATACGTAGCCGAGATGCTTCCTTCTGTACTGGGTCAGACTCTTCTCATCCATATCCCGGAGCTTGTCCCCGTTGATGGAAATATAGCCTTCATCCGGATTATCGATTCCGCCGATGATGTTCAGCAGCGTGGATTTACCCGATCCGGACGGTCCCAGAAGGACACAGAATTCTCCTTTGGCTACGGTAAAATTCATGCCCCGAAGAACCTCCTGCCGGGTTTCTCCCAATCCATAGCCCTTCTTCAGGTCACAGATTTCCAAAAATTTTCTCTCGTCCTCAGACATAAGCCCCTCCTTCAAGGTGGTTAAAACCATTTAACATTTGTTATTATTAAGCGATAGTTTAATCGTTGTGATTACATTTATAGCATACTTCCCCCGGAAACGCAAGCAAAAATTAAACGTTTATTTAATTATTTTCCCGTTAAACCTGCACAAAAATGAATTTTGTCTTCCAAAATACAGCAAAATCTGTATCTCGGAAGACAAAACACCGGAACCTATATTTCGGAAATCATAAACTTTATAACCGATAATTAAAATGATAATACCGTGTAATACTTACTCTACTCGCCGTCCCGGAACATGGAAAACTTATCCATGGGATACTTCTCCAGGTTTTCGAGAACTTTACGTTTTTCCGCGCCGGAAAGAAGGGCCTCGCGCGCTTTCACAATTTCATTTTCAGCCTTGTGCTTCGATGGTCCGCCCACACAGCCGCCCGGACAGAACATGCCCTCCACAAAATCCTCAGGCAGCTTTCCGAACTTCAGAAGGGTGATCGCCTGTATGCACTCCTTTCCGCCCGCACATTTTCTGAGCTTCACGCCGGACGTATCCACACCTCTCTCCTGCATACATTCCAGAACGGCCGCCGCAACGCCGCCGCTCCCGGCAAATTGCTTTCCAAAAGGCGTTGCTTCCTGATAGTTCTCCCCGGCAGGCGTAAGCTCCACATCCCTGGAACGAAGAAGCGCCCGGAATTCCCCGAAGGTCATGACGAAATCCGCATTGTTTTTGATATCCGCATCCTGTGCTTCCGCTTTCTTCGCGATACAGGGACCGATAAATACCGTCGTACAGCCCGGATGTACTGCCTTCAAATACCGGGAAACGGCACACATCGGAGATACCACATTGGATTTATTCTCTTTGAACTGCTCCGGATAGCTCTTTTTCAGCAGATTGATAAAGGCCGGGCAGCAGGACGTCGTCATCTTCCGCCCGTCTTCTAAGGCCTCCGCCCATTCCTTTGCCTCATAGGCTGCCGTCATATCACCTCCGAGACCAACCTCCACCATGTCCGTAAAGCCCAGTTTTTTCAGAGCTTCTCTGACAGAGGCCATGGTGATATCCGCACCAAACTGGCCTTCCGTTGCCGGCGCACACATGGCATATACCTCTTTTCCGGCTTTGATGGCGCGGATCACATCCACGAGATATGATTTGGAAGCAATGGCGCCAAACGGACAGGCATGGATACAATGCCCGCACTGTACGCACTTTGTCTCATCGATCCGGCAGATACCGTTTTCATCATACGTGATGGCGCCCGTCGGGCAGGCCTTCTTACAGGGCCGTTCCAGATGCGCAATTGCGGAATAGGGACAGGCGTCGGCACATTTTCCGCATTCCTTGCACTTATTCGGATCGATATGCGATCTATGATGACCGATTGAAATTGCACCGAAATTGCAGGAAGACTGACAAGCCTTACCGATACAGAGCCGGCAGTTATCTGTGACGGTATATGCCGAAATCGGACACTCCTCGCAGGCCGGACCGATCACCTGGATCACATTATCCGATTGTTTATCCGGATCCGCCGTGGGACAAAGCCCCTCAGCCAGACGGATTCTCTGCCGAACAATCTCTCTTTCTTTATAGACACAGCAGCGATACTGTGCAAAAGGCCCCGGAATGATCCGGTACACCAACGCATCTTTCTCATCTTCGGTCAGACGGTCCTCCCAGGCCAGCCGGGCAACCTCCTCGAGGATCTTATGTTTCAGAGCGACAATTCCTTCATCGTTTGTGATCATGTTTCAACTCCTGTTTATGTTCTGGTACAATCCACCTTCTCCCAGGATGGGAAGTGGGTTCCGTCGTGATCGGTCACATATACCGCACGGTTAGCGGCATTTTCCATAATATATTCTTTTACGGTTTCTTCCGTTTCCGCATCGAGTCCGGTAAAGGGCTCATCCAGCAGAAGGACCGGCGCATCCAGCAGGACGGCCCTGATCAGCGCCACTCTCCTCTTTTCCCCGCCGGACAGCTGACTGACCGGCCGGTCCAGAGAATCAGCCGGAAGAAGCTTCGTACATTCCTTTCGGATTTGGTCCTCGGTAACAGATGTTCCCTTCGGCAATACAACCCGGCAGTTTTCCACAGCGGAAAGTGCCGGAAGGAGCCTATCCTCCTGGAAAAGGACTGCCACATCCCTTTCCCTGCGGGATAATGACCTTAGCACCGTTGTCTTTCCCGCCCCCGATTGTCCGGCGAGCATCACATGCTTTCCGGGATTCGTTTGATAAGAGGAAACATCCACAACCGGTTTATCATCTATTTGTTTGACCTGCAAAAGTTTTTTCTGCTTTTCGGCTTTCATCCCCGGAATCAGAATCCGGAGCAATAGCTCCACGCCCCGGGACAAAAGGATCAGAATGGCTGTCCAGGCAAGAAGCTCCGGCGTTTCAAGATAGATTTTAGAACGGTACATGGCATTCCCAATGGTATATTTAGCCTGCCCGATCACCTCCGCAGCGACGCCGCTTTTAAAGCCCATGCCGACAGCCAGCGATACAGCTGCCGATATGCCGGGGATGAGCTGGGGAAGCTCCACATAACGAAACCGTTTCCAAACGGACATCCGGTAAACCCTTGCCATTTCCTCCATATCCCTGTCAAGCCGGAGCAGTCCGTCCAGCATATTCAGATAGGCGATGGGAAAGGTCACGAGCGCAATAACGATAACCGGCATCTTTTCGTTTCCCGTCCATACCAGAAGAAGAATCACAAAACTGACGACCGGAATGGCCTTAAGAAGCGTGACAGCCGGTTGCAGAAAATCCCGGAGCAGGGAAAAACGCCCTGCCGGATACGCCAGCAAAAAACCTGCACATGTACCGATCAGAATCCCGGAAAGGATACGGAGCAGGGAATTCGCTATCGTTTTCCAGAAAAACTCCTCCCGCACCAATCGAGACAAGGCCCCAAGGGTTTCCCAGGGGCCTGCCATCAAAATCCTGTTGTCCACCAGGAGCGTAACGCCCTGCCAGATCAGAAGCCATATGAAGATAATGATCAGTTTCTTGTTCATTACTCTCCCAGATAATAGAAATCATCCGCGGGAAGCTTTCCGCCTACCGATTTCGGATCCTGATCATAGAGAACCTGCAGATATCCGCTGAGGGCACTCTTCATCTCATCCTTATCGATAAAGCAGATGCTGCATTCGGGAATTGCCTTCTCCGCAACCTTATCCTTCTCGATAATGCCGTATTTTACGACAAGCGCCGCTGTGCCGGGCACATCGTTTACAGCTCTGGATGCACTGTCACCGGCATCCCGGAGAAAAGCCGATACCGCAATCGAATGCTCCTCCAGAAATTCCTTTCTGACTACGGTAACACCGGTCAGGAATTTGGAACCGTTATTCAGGGCATCCCATTCATCCACAAAACTGAAGACAGTCTTCAGCTGGTCATTCTGCATCTCCGCAACGGTAACAAACGGCTGAGGAAGAATGGCGATCTGCTTCGGATCCTCCTGAAGGAGCGCTGCTATCTCCGTTGCTTCCGACTTAAACTCTACCTTGCAGTCCGTTACACCGTTTTCCTTCAGCAGATAGTTCAGTGCATATTCCGGTGTCGCACCCTGACCGGTGGAAAGAACCGTTTTTCCGGCAAGATCTTTTATGGAATGGATGCTGTCATCACCGGTCACACAGTAAAGCACACCAAGGGTATTAATGTAAAGCACCTCTGCCTGTCCTTCCGTCTTATTATACAGGACACTCGCCAGATTGGCCGGAACAAGCGCAACATCAATCTCTCCCGCTACAAAAGCGGAAACCAGCGCATCCGGCTGTGCTTCGATCCGGAAGTCATATTTTCCTTCGCAGCTGGCCTCTTCGTTGCTCACCATCAGATTGACAAGTCCCATCGTTGTGGGGCCCTTCAGAGAACCGACACGGGTGACCGTTCCCGCTTCATCCACCGGAGCCTCTTCCGTCCCGCTCCCGTTTTCTGAAGTTGCAATTTCTTTACTGTCCTTCTTCTTTCCACAGGCAGTCAGACCTGCCAGCATGGTAACGACAAGTAACATTGCCAGAATCAGCTGAAAAATACCTTTCCTTTTCTTCATGATCATTCGTTCCTCACTTCCTGTTAAATATCTCTAACTCATCCATACAATATACCACGTTCCTTCCCTGCTTTCAAGTATTAGAAACAGTTGAATTTTTCGACAAAATATACTATTCTAAAATTTGGGGGTGTGCATAAAACTTACACCTGTTTAGAAAGGACAGAAAAATGAAAGAGTACAAACCGTTCAAAGAAGGAAAAGTCAGAGAAATCTACGATACCGAGGATGGCCTCATCATGGTGGCGACCGATCGCATCAGCTGCTACGATGTCATCCTGAAGAACATCATTGAGAAAAAAGGTACCGTACTCACCCAGATGTCAAAATTCTGGTTTGAAATGACGGAGGATATCCTCCCGAATCACATGATTTCCACCGATACGGCCGATATGCCGGAATTCTTCCGGAAACCGGAATTCGAGGGAAAATCCATGCTCTGCAAAAAACTCACCATGCTGCCGATCGAATGCATCGTCCGCGGTTATATCACCGGAAGCGGCTGGGCCAGCTATCAAAAAACCGGCGTTGTATGCGGAATCACACTGCCGGAAGGACTTCGGGAATCCGACAAGCTGCCCGAACCCATCTATACACCTTCTACCAAGGCTGAAATCGGTGATCATGATGAGAACATCTCCTTTGAACAGAGTGTAGCCGTTCTGGAAAAAGAATTTCCGGGCAAGGGCGAAGAATACGCCGCTGTCCTTCGGGATGCCACCATTGCACTCTATAAGAAATGTGCGGATTATGCGCTGACCCGCGGCATCATCATTGCCGATACCAAGTTTGAGTTCGGTCTGGACGAGGAAGGAAACATCGTACTTGCCGATGAGATGCTTACACCGGATTCCTCCCGCTTCTGGCCGCTGGAAGGCTATGAACCGGGTCATGGACAGCCGTCCTTCGATAAACAGTTTGCTCGCGACTGGCTGAAATCCGATGAGAATAAGGAAGAACCCGAAAACTGGTTCCTTCCGCAGGAAATCGTAGATAAGACCATTGATAAATATCTCTCCGCCTACCGGATGCTGACCGGAAAGGAACTGGAGGCCTAATACCTGTAAGATTGTTTCTTATAACCTGTTCCGCCGTCTGCGGAACAAAAGGAGCTTCATGATGAGCAAAGAGAAGAAGCTGGTGGCGCTCTGCACCTCAAGAGTTTACGATCCTGCCATCCACGGCTTTATCAAAGAATTAAATGAACGTCTGGCTGCGGAGAACCACTCTCTTCTTGTTTTTGCGATCAATTCCGACATCTACTGGGAGGAGGACCGGCAGGCAACCGAAAAATATGTCTTCGACATCATCCCGTACGATCAGGTAGACTGCGTGATCATCATGGATGAAAAGATCAAGAGCCGCAAGATTGCCGAAAAGATCATCCGCCGCGCTACCCGGTACCAGATTCCGGTTGTTGTATCCGACGGTCACTACGAAGGGGCGACCTGCATCACCTTTGATTATGGAAAGGGCTTTGAAAAGGTTGTCCGCCACGTGATCGAGCACCACGGCATCAGGAATGTCCATATGATGGCCGGTCAACCGGATAACTCCTTTTCCAACGAACGAATCGATGTTTTCAAAAAGGTTCTCGCGGAAAACAATATTCCCTTTGAGGATCATATGCTGAGCTACGGCTACTTCTGGGCCGATCCCTGCCGGGAAGCCATGCGGGAAATCCTGAAACGGGAGCGGCTCCCCGAGGCTTTCATCTGTGCCAACGATATCATGGCAATCAATGTCAGCGAAATGCTGATCGAAGCAGGCCATAAAGTACCGGACGAAATACTGGTAACCGGTTTTGACGGATACGATGAAATCTATTTTACATCGCCCAAGATCACGACCGCATCCTGTGACATTCTCCTTCTGGCCGATGCCACAGCCGATGCTGCCCTGAAGTATTTAAACGGCGAAGCTGCCGAGGATGTTCAGATTGTCCCGGAGTTCATTGCCAATGAATCCTGCGGCTGCCCGGAGCATATGGAGCATCCCCAGATCCTGCTGAACCGTTTCAACGAAAGCTTCTATCGTCACAATGACGATAACCGTGTTCTGCACCAGATTACATCCAACATGCAGACAAGCCTGTCTCTCGGTGAAATGGTTTCCTATCTGGAAAGCTATAAAACGGAAACCCTTCTCTGCATCGTTGACAGGAACTGCTTCGATGTGGAAAACAATTATTTCCTTCGGACAGATCTTCCGGAACTCGAGAAGGATTTTGTCCTGATCTACGATTCCGAACATCCGGAGGATTATAAACAGGATACCCTTTCTCTCCCGCCCACGGCTCCGGGCCATACGGAGGATGCGCTATCGGTTCCCTTCCGCAGCCGTATGCTGGAGCTGGCCGAAAGCAAGTACCCGCTGATCTTTAACGCGTTGGACTTTATGAATATTCCGATCGGTTTTGTCTGCTATTTCTTCCGTGACTACATCATCACCCACTATTCCGGCACGATCAATTGCACCAATGCGATCAGTACGGGAATTGGAGGCTTTGTTAATCTGCAGTATCAGCGTACCCTCCTCGATAAGATGGATGAGATGTACCGGCGCGACTCCCTGACAGGCCTATACAACCGAATCGGCTTCCATAATATCTTTAAAAAGCTTCGTCAGAAGAAGGAAAATATCGACCAGCCGGTTACGGTGATCATGTCCGACCTCGACGGTCTCAAATACATCAACGACCATTTCGGACATGCCGAGGGTGATAATGCCATCGCAACGGTCGCGCAGGCATTAAAAAAGGCCTGCCCCGAAACCGCTCTCTCCGCCCGGTTTGGCGGCGATGAGCTCTTCTCCGTGATCATCGGAGACTGCAAGCCTGAATTTATTATGAAACGCATTGACCAGTACCTCTCCGAATATAACGATAACGCCGGTCTCGCCTATGATGTGCAGACGAGCTGCGGGTTCGTAACCGGTATCCTGAACGACCAGTTCGATATCACGCAGGCCCTCAAGGTAGCCGACGACGAGATGTACGGTATCAAGCAAAAGAAAAGATATTACCGAAGCCGTCCTCAATAAAGAGGGCGGTTTTTTCGTTCGTTATGGAGCAGGAGAACCGCCTTGCCATAATATGAGATTCAGAATATATTAATTATTCGTCCGTTTGGTGATAACATGCATAATAAGGAGGCCGATTTCGGCCGCGAGGACGCCGCCGAGCACATCCCAGGCGACGTGCTGTTTGACAAAAAGTGTAGACAGGAAAACGACAATTGCCACA
>CACYDN010000005.1 GCA_902773185.1 uncultured Lachnospiraceae bacterium
CCAGCATGGCCGCCTCAAAGCTGAGACGCGTCCGGGTACTGGGTTCATAGAACAGGGTCGCAATCTTTTTGCCCTTGCAGACCTCACTGTAATCTTCCGGTTTTTTCATGATCTCCTGTGCAAGCGCCAGAATATCATCCAGCTCCTGCTGACTAAGATCCATGGGATCGATCAAATGCTGCATACCAGACTCCTTATTTTAATCGTTATAATTATTTAACAGCGTATACATCACAGCCTTCTCGGCATGGCGGCGGTTCTCCGCCTCATCGAGAATGGTCTCCATATGCTTTTGCTCCACGCTCTTGGCAATCTCGAAGCCAACATGCATGGGCATGTCATGGAAGACGATGGCCTTGCTGTTTTCCAGGAAGGCATCGTTGATCTGATAGGGCATCATCTTCTTCAGTGTTGCTTCCTTCTTATCTTTATAAGCCGGATTGTTGAAGAATTCCATATCTACCCAGGTATCGGTATAGATGATATCCATGTCGCTTGCGTAAGCCTTTGCCTCTTCCATGGACATGGCGGGATCCAGCTCAATGTAATGGCCGCTTGCGGCAGCCTCCGCAAAGAATTCCGGACCGACCGCGGTATTGTTGACCAGCGGGGTCAGGCCGTAGAGTGTACCCTGCTTCATCTTGGCAAAGAATTCCACAAGAGAGTTAAATACGTTATTCTTGGCACCGATGTACATCATCTTCACATTAAGAGAACCGAATTTCTCCTTGATGGTCATCGCATCCGCCAGAATCTGGCAGGGATGGAAGGAGCTGTCACATCCGTTGATGAAGGGCACGGTCACATTGTTGCCGAAAAGCTCCACCGTCTCATTCTTCACAAGACGCGCCATGATGATATCCACGTTCCGGCAGACATATTTGATCTCGGAGATCGGTTCGCCGAGGACGAAGTTGGAATCCTCCCAGAGCTGGTTGAAATAGTGACCGCCCATCTCCATAATTCCTGTCGCAAAGGAAAGGAAGGTACGGGTAGATGTTTTCTCAAAAAGTGTGTAAAGCTTCTTCCCTTCGAGGGCGTGGGCATACTTCTGCGGATCCTTCTTCATATCCGCTGCCAGGTCCAGAATGCCCTCCAGCTCTTCCGCAGAGAAGTTTTTAAAGTTCAGCATATTTTTCATGGATTTTACCTCATTCTTTCTATTTATAAATAACTCCGCAGCGTCTCCGCGAGGTCCGTCTTCTCCCACGGAAGGCTGTCATCCGTTCTTCCGAAGTGTCCGTAGGCTGCCGTTTCCTTGTAGATGGGGCGGCGCAGATCCAGCATTTTGATGATTCCTGCCGGGCGGAAATCGAAATGCTTCCGGATGATCTCCGCGAGCTTCGATTCGGGAAGCTTTCCGGTTCCAAACGTATCCACATTTACGGATGTCGGCTGTGCCACACCGATGGCATAGGAAAGCTGAATCTCACATTTATCGCAGAGGCCTGCCGCTACCAGGTTCTTCGCCGCGTAGCGAGCTGCGTACGCACCGGAACGGTCGACCTTTGTCGGGTCCTTGCCGGAGAATGCACCGCCGCCGTGGCGTGCGTATCCGCCATAGGTGTCGACAATGATCTTGCGGCCGGTAAGGCCGGAATCTCCGTGGGGTCCGCCGATCACAAACCGACCGGTCGGATTGATGAAGAACTTCGTGTTCTCATCGACCATATCCGCCGGAAGGATCACATCGAAGATATGCTTTTTCACATCCGCATGGATGGTCTCCTGTGACACATCATCGCTATGCTGGGTGGAAAGAACCACCGCATCCAGACGGATTGGTTTTCCTGCCTCGTCATATTCCACCGTGACCTGCGTCTTTCCGTCCGGTCTTAAATAAGGAAGTGTTCCGTTTTTCCGAACCTCCGTCAGACGGCGGGAAAGCTTATGGGCCAGCATGATGGGGTAAGGCATCATCTCCGGCGTTTCGTTTGTGGCAAAGCCGAACATCATGCCCTGGTCGCCGGCACCGATGGCCTCAATTTCCTCATCGGACATCTTATTCTCTCTTGCCTCGAGCGCCTTGTCCACGCCCATGGCGATATCCGCAGACTGCTCATCGATTGCGGTGATCACGCCGCAGGTGTCCGCATCAAACCCGAATTTTGCACGGGTATAACCGATTTCCCGCACGGTATCGCGTACCACCTTCTGAATATCCACATAAGCCTCTGTGGTAATTTCGCCGCAGACAAATACGATACCGGTCGTACAAACCGTTTCGCAGGCCACACGGCTCATAGGATCCTGCCGGAGCATCTCATCCAGGATCGCATCGGAAATCTGATCGGCAATCTTATCCGGATGTCCTTCTGTCACGGACTCGGATGTAAAAAACTTACGTTCCACTTCGTTATATCCTCCTATTATCCTTCATTCCTGAAAACTGCTGTTCACTGTTTTTTCATCATCGAGTAGGGAGGATTTAATCCCCCTACTCGATGATGCGGGCTCGTCAAACA
>CACYDN010000006.1 GCA_902773185.1 uncultured Lachnospiraceae bacterium
AATCCGGAAGGGAGACGGCGTGGATAAGCTTTATCTGATTCTGACCAATATCCTGGAGGAGTCTTCGGTGGTAATCTCGGCCGGTGCCGGTGCGGAAACGCAGCTGAAGACCTGCTTTGCGGGTTGGAAGAAGGCAGGAGACGGCGTGCTTCTGCCGGGACTCGTTTCCAGAAAGAAACAGTTCCTGCCGGGGATCACCGGCGGTCCACGGGAGGAATAAGTATGATCTATACACCACTCACCAAAAAGGCGTTAAAGGTTGCATTTAAGGCGCACAAGGATCAGAAGGACAGAAGCGGCCTGCCTTATATTTTACATCCGGTCCATGTGGCGGAGCAGATGAAGACCGAAGATACCTGTGTGGTTGCCATACTGCACGACGTGATCGAAGATACGGATCTGACTCTTGAGGATCTCCGGGAAAAGGGTTTCACCGAAACCCAGCTCCGGGGCGTGGATCTCATGACCCACAGGGAGGATGAGGATTATTTTGATTATGTACGGAAGCTTTCCGGAGATCCGGTTGCCAGAACCGTGAAGCGCGCGGATCTTCTGCATAATCTGGATTCCACGCGCCTCAGCAAGGTATCGGAAAAGGATGAAAAACGCTACGCCAAGTACCGGAAAGCACTTGAAATCCTTGACCGGGCGGAAGCAGAGGAGCGGGAAGCACGTCAGGCATAGATGTTTTTAAGAAATTGTTTATCCCGGCAGGCTGTTCGGAAGATTTATTTTCGGATAAGCTGTCGATAGAAAATCATAAATATGAGGAGAAAAAGTAACATGAAAGCAGCAGTGATCATGGGCTCCATGAGCGATCTGGATAAGGTTACGCCCTGTGTGGAGCTTTTGAAGAAATTTGATGTAGAGGTTGAGGTGCGGTGTTTGTCCGCTCACCGGGCCAGTGCCATGCTGCACGAATTTATGGAGACGGTGAACGAAAACGGTACGGAGGTTGTGATCGCCGCCGCAGGTATGGCAGCAGCTCTGCCGGGGGTAGTAGCAGCGCAGACAACGCTTCCGGTAATCGGTGTTCCGCTTTCCGGTTCCGTTCTGGACGGACAGGATGCCCTGTATTCGATCGTTCAGATGCCTCCGGGAATCCCGGTGGCGACCGTTGCCATCAATGGTGCCAAAAATGCGGCCTGGCTTGCTATGGAGATCATGGGCATCAAATATCCCGAGCTGCATGCAAAACTAATAGAAGAAAGAAAAAAAATGGAAGCGGATGCGCTGAAAGCCAATGAAGAGGTTCGCGCACGGTTTTTGTAAACAGAAAGACTTGTGTAATCGGTTGTTTTTTGATATGATGTTACGGATGCCGGCTGGCTGGTGTTCTTTTGCTGTAAAAATAACGATTTATAACGGATGTGTGGGATAAGGACGGATGGATAAAAAGAAAAGAATAATATGGATGCTGATATCCTTTGTCCTGGCCGGGCTGAGTATATGGGCCGTCTTTGCGTCGGCCGGAAATATTTCTGTGAAAAGCCTGGTGAGCAGCCTTCGGTATTCCAAGAAGTTTCCCTGCATCATCGGTATTCTTTCTGCCGGCGGTTTCGTTGTGTTCGAAGGACTTGCCATTTCCAGCCTGTTAAAGGGTGTCGGGTATCGCCGGAATCCGGTCCGCGGTCAGCTGTACAGTGCATCGGATATCTATTTTTCCGCTGTGACACCATCCGCATCCGGCGGACAACCGGCCAGTGCATTTTTTATGATGCAGGATGGCATTCCCGGTGGTGTGACGGCAGTCGTCCTCATTATGAACCTTGTACTGTACACCATTTCCATTGTGGTACTGGGCGTTGCCTCCGTGGTTATGAATCCGAAACTGTTCTTCGGTTTCAGGCCTTTTGCGAAAGCACTCATCATTGCCGGTGTCATTGTTCTGGGCGGCCTTACGTTTTTCTTTATGATGCTTCTGAAAAAAGGAAGCGTCGTGTTCCGTGTATTGGAAAGGTTTATCCGGTTCCTTGGCAGAAAGAGGATCGTTCGGAAACCCGAAAGATGGAAAGCAAAGCTGGAAAAAGCGGAAGAGGACTATGTTAAGTGTGCTTCCATGATGAAGGGAAAGAACCTTGTTATCATTAAGGCATTTCTCTGGAATCTTCTGCAGCGCGCGGCGCAGATTTCCGTGCCCATGTGGCTGTATTATGCAATCCACCCCGATAAGGGAATCGTAACGGATATCTTTGCTTCCCAGTGTCTGATCAACATCGGCTTCAATACGGTGCCGGTACCGGGCGCGATGGGCGTGGCGGATTATCTGATGGTTGACGGCTATTCCAGTCTTATGGAGACGGAAGAAGCCATGCGTCTGGAAATGCTGTCGCGGGGCTTCCAGTTTTATATCTGTGTAGCCGTGAGCGGCTTATTTATGCTGATTTGTTATTTGATCATGAAAAAGAAAAGGGGGATAAAAGTCAATGATCGGGGTATATGATTATACCGTAATACTTACCTATCTGTCTCTTTTGTCCGGAGCAATGGGAATCATCGTTTCTATGTCCGGAATCGGACATCCCTTTATCGGTATGTATTTCCTTCTGTTTTCCGGCCTCTGCGATACCTTTGACGGAATCGTGGCACGTACAAAGAAAAACAGAACGCAAATTGAAAAGGATTTTGGTGTGCAGATCGACTCCTTTGCCGATCTGATCGCCTTCGGGGTACTGCCGGTTTCCATCGGAATTGCCATGCTTCGCATCAGTACCCGTTTTACTTATATTCCGAAGCTTCATCCCAGGGAGGGAGAATTCCGCTGGTATCCGGTCTTATTTCTGTTTATCGCCTTTATTTATATTCTGGCGGCGGTCATCCGGTTATCGTATTTCAATGTAACGGAAGATGAGAGGGCAAAGGAAAAAGCCGAAACCGGACGTTCTTCTTATACGGGTCTTCCTGTTACCTCGGCTTCCCTGATCTTTCCCTTTGTCCTTCTGCTACATTACATTTTGGATTTTGATCTTTCTGTTGCGTATTTCTGTGTCATGCTTCTGACCGGCTTCCTGTTTCTCGGACGGTTTAAGATCAAAAAACCGGGCAAGAAAATGCTGACGGTTCTGATCCTGATCGGTATTATTGAATTTATTCTTGCACTGATCGTGAAGTTTAATATTGTTGATTTTGGTTTTCCGGGTAAATGATCATGGGTATAACAAGGTTTCTTTACCATACAGCTCCGGGCAGAGTTCTGCTCCGTCCCCTCGCCTCGCGGCCTGTTTCCAATCTTCTTGGCGCTTTTATGGAAACCCGCGCGTCGAAGCCACTGGTTCCCGTATTCAAAAAAATGAATCATATCGATACAGCGGACTGCGATGTAAGCAATGTCCGCTGTTTCAATGACTTTTTCTGCAGGCCGCTCCTTCCGGGGAAAAGGCCTTTTTGTATGGAGAAGGAAGCGCTTGCAGCGCCCTGCGACGGCCTTCTTTCGGTGATCCCATTGCAGGAGGATACGGTGTTTCCGGTGAAACAGAGCACGTTTTCCCTGCACAGCCTGCTTCGGGATAAGCGTCTTGCTGCATCCTATTATGGCGGAACAGCTCTGGTTTTCAGGCTTACCGTTTCGCATTATCACAGATATTCCTATTTTGATTCCGGCAGAAAATCGGCTGACCGCCGGATCAAAGGCGTTTATCATACCGTACAGCCTGTTGCACTCGAGGTGCGTCCGGTCTTCACGGAAAACAGCCGCTGCTATACGGTGATTGATTCTCCTTCTTTTGGAAGGTGCGTCCAGATGGAGGTTGGTGCCATGCTGGTCGGCCGGATCAAAAACAATGTTCCGGGTAAAGCGCGTATTCAGCGGGGAGAAGAAAAAGGACATTTCCTGTACGGCGGTTCTACCATCATCCTGCTTCTTCCGAAGGATGCAGCTGATATCGATGGTGAGATTCTCATGTCTTCCCGTGCCGGAATAGAGTATCCTGTTAAGATGGGAGAGAGGATCGGTACATGCAGGAAGAAGTAAACTATACGCCGGGTATCATCGGCGTCCTGAAGGACTGCCGGTGGCGCTTTGTGCTGATCTGGTTTTTTTATAATCTTCTCGTATTCTATGCCACGAGACCGCTAACCCGGAATCGGGCGCATGTCAATATGGAAACGGCTCTCGACCGGGCCATTCCTTTTCAGACTCCATGGATTTTGATCTATATTGTTGTTGCTTTTTTTTCCTGGTATACAGGGTATGTTCTTTTGGCGGGTGAAAAGAAGGAGACTGTGATCTATTTCTTTGGGGCGGAGTACATTGCTAAGTCAATCTGTCTCATTTTTTTCCTGGCCATGCCTACGACCATGAACCGGCCGGAGGTAACGGGGCACAGCATTTTCGACTGGATGACAAGACAGATCTTTTCTGCGGACACGCCGGATAATCTGTTTCCATCGATCCACTGTCTGGAAAGCTGGCTTCTGGCGCGCAGCGCGTCTTCCATCAAACGCCTCGGCAAATGGTATGCGCCGACCATGTACGTTGTGGCAATTGTCGTTTTCCTGTCTACACTTTTTGTCAAACAGCACGTCGCCTGGGATGTGCTCGGCGGCGTCCTCGCGGCCGAAAT
>CACYDN010000007.1 GCA_902773185.1 uncultured Lachnospiraceae bacterium
CCACATCGCACGAAACCTGATGCAGGACATGCGCGGCACCATCCGCTGCGAAAACGCAGACGGCGGCTTCCGCGTCACCCTCGGTTTCCGCTTGGCATAACTTAATATAAACTTAAGGTTCCGATAAAGACACTTAAGGTTCCCTTTGGTAATGTAGTGGCATAGAAAGAAAACTGTCACAGCCTGAAAGGAGAAACCCATGCGTCGAATCGGAACCATTTTTATTGTAACAGGAATATTCGTAGGAATCAGAAAACTGAACCGGAAGAAGAGCGAGGCGTAAAGATGGAAGAGAAGAAAGTGATCATTCAGACAGAAAAGCTGTGCAAATCATTTTCGGCAGGAGGCGTGCAGCATCACATCATCAAAAATATGGATCTCAGCATCCACGAGGGAGATTTCACCGTGATCATGGGATCCTCCGGCGCCGGAAAGTCCACCCTCCTCTATGCCCTTTCGGGGATGGATAAGGCGAGCCTCGGAAAGATTCAGTTCAGCGAAAAGGACATCACGAAGCTTTCGAGCGACCAGCTGGCTATCTTCAGAAGGAAGCACTGCGGATTCGTGTTCCAGCAGATTCACCTGATCGGGACCATGAGCATCCTGGATAATGTGCTGGCGGCGGGCCTTTTGACCGGACAGAAAAAGAAAGAGCTGGTGAAGACATCGAAGGAGCTTCTGCGACGGGTAGGCATTGAAGAAAAGCTCTGGAACAAGTTCCCGAACCAGCTCTCCGGCGGAGAAGCGCAGCGCGTGGGTATCATCCGGGCGCTTATCAATAAGCCCGACATGGTCTTTGCGGATGAGCCGACGGGCGCCCTGAACAGTGCCAGCAGCAGTGCGGTCCTGGATATCCTCACGGAATTCAATCGGGAGGGCCAGAGCATTGTGATGGTGACGCATGACATGAAGTCAGCGAGACGCGGCAACCGGATCATCTATCTTCGGGATGGTGCGATCTGCGGCGAATGCCTGCTGGGGCAGTATGTAACGGGAGACAGGGAGCGGCATGATAAGCTTCGCGGCTTCCTTGGCGAAATGGGATGGTAAGAGATTATGCTGAGAAAACTGATCAAATCAAATTTCAAAAATGATTTTTCCCATCTGATCACGTATTTCCTGATCATGGTTCTGGCTGTGCTCATGTTGCATACAGGGCTGGCCGTTTTCCGGGGATACGAGACACTGCATGAAGATAAGAAAGAGAAGTATAACTTTGCGGATATCATGGTGCGGTGCAACCTCAGTCCGGAGGATGTGGATGCTTTGGAAGCCATTCTGGCCGAAGCGGATTACATCGGTTCTTATGAAAAGCTGAATCCGGTCGTGATGGAGATGCAGCGCAGGGAAGAAGAGGAAAAGGCAAATACGCAGAATATCTATGATGATCACTATCATTATCTTATGACCCTTCCCTATGGGGGCTGGGGCGAAATCGAGGCGCCTCATTTTATCGAGCTGTCCGATCGGGAATACGAGAATCCGATCTATATTTCCAGTTATTTCAGCAGTGATATTTTTTGTGCAAAGCTGGGAGACACAATCGAACTCAAAATGAACGGAGAATACATGACCTTTCAGGTGGCGGGTGTCTTTGAAAGTCTGTTATCCAGCAGTTATGGATTCACCTATGTTTCCCCTGAGCTTTACGAAAAATGGAAAGCGGAAGATGCGGAGAAGCGGGAGAAGCTCCTCTCAGAGCATAGTGAAGAGGGTGCGTCGGATTTGTACGAACGGACATTTTTTGTCAGCACGGTGGCGGACGGATATAAGGTTTCGGACGCGGCAGGGCAGCTGACGAAGGCGCTCAGTGAAAAAGAGCTCATGGCAAATGTATTCGACGTCGAGAATACGATCAATGATCTGACGTACATGCAGAATGTGATCGCAGCGATGCTGGCGGCCATTGCCGTCATCATTACGATCATTGCCATGATCATCATCTACTTCCGGATTACCAACAGCATTGAGCAGAATATTGAAAACATCGGCGCGGAGAAATCGCTTGGATACACTTCGAAACAGATCCGGCTTTCGATCATCCTGGAGTTTCTCCTGTCCACAGCCGGGGCTGTGGCGGTGGGAATCGGCCTATCCTACGTGGTGATTGCCGCTTTTGAGGAGAAAATCCGTTATTTCAGCGGCGTAGAGTGGGAGCATCCCTTTGACCCCGTTTCCTTCCTGATCACCGTGCTTCTGATTCTGGGAACCGCTTTTCTCGTATCGTTTCTCAGCACACGCGTGATCAAACGGATGGATCCGGTGATCGCGCTCCGGTTCGGTCTCGATTCACATAGCTTTAAGAAAAATCATGCGCCGATCGAAAGGTCGCGCGGACCGTTAACCTGGATCCTGGCAAAGAAATCCGTTCTCAGCAGTTTGAAGCAGAACGTTATTCTGTTTGTGGTTATGCTGGCAATCGGCATTGTGACGACCTTTGCGGTGTACATGTGGTATAACTGCGTGCATGATGCTTCGCATCTCTACCGCATGCTGAATCTGGTCGCATCCGATGTGGATCTCAGGTTCTCGGATGACGCGGATCATCGAAAGGAAATTGAGGCGCTTCCGGAAGTGGAAAATGCGTTCTGGCTGGATTCATTTGAGCTTACCGTTGCGGGCTACTCCTGCGACGCCACGGTCACGGATGACTGGAGCGCCATTGCGGAGGTCAATGTTTATGAGGGCAGAAGTCCGAAGTATGAGAATGAAATTGCCATAGGCGGCAGTCTCGCCGATACCCTGGGCGTCACAATCGGGGATGAAGTTACGGTTTCCTATGGGAAAGTTGAAAAGAAATATCTGATCACGGGCCTGGAACAGTCCGCGCAAAGTCAGGGGAAGGATGTATCCCTGACGGCAGAGGGGGCGAAGAGTCTGGGTTATGAGCCGGAAACCACACAGATCGGTGTATTCGTGAAGAATCATGCTTTGAAGAATACGAAGAGCCTGGTGAAGAAGGCACAGGAAATGTACGGGGATCGGCTGCAGGCTTACGGAGATGCAATCGAAACGCTAAGCAGCGGCGATAATCAGATCATTACGATCGCCTCGATCATCGTGGGAACGATGGTAGTGATCTGCCTGATCGTGATCGTTCTTTCACTGAATCTTCTGGTGAAGACGCTGATCATCCGGAGGCAGAAGGAGATAGGAATTAAAAAGGCACTGGGCTTTTCCAGCCGCCAGCTTCGGACGGAGCTGATCCTTTCCATGCTGCCGCAGATCGGTGTCGGTGCTCTGGTCGGTTCCATCCTGGGTGGCCTGTGGTCCAATCCGATCCTGTCGAGCTTGCTTACCTCTCTGGGCATCATGAAGTCCGGTATGGAGGTGTTCGCCTGGATGGTTGCCCTCTCCGTGTGCTTCGCCCTTGTGGCATCATTTGTGATCATCTGGATCATCTCCAGAAGGATCAAGCGGATTTCGGCTTATACACTGATCACGGAGTAAGGTTTTCCGGGCAGCCCGGTATGATGTTGGGTTACTTGGTGCGTAGCAACCATTACACCGGTGCGCCCTGTGGCCCCGCATAATCCAGGCACATCATGGTGATATCATCGAACTGGGGCGCATCTTTTACAAATTCATTAATGGCATCTTTAATGCCTTGCAGTATTTTTTCGGGACTATCGTTTTCATGCGCCTTCAGGGCGGCTGTCATACGATCAGTCCCGAAAAGCATATCTGCGGAATCCGAAGCCTCGGCCACGCCATCCGTGTAAAGAAAGAGCTTCGATCCCTTTTCCAGTGTCAGCTCATATTCTTTGTATTTGGCTGTTTCCAGACAGCCGACGGCCATGCCGTGCTTATCCTTGATGAGTTCAAAGCTGCCGTCCGGTTTCTTGAGTGCAGGATATTCATGACCGGCATTTGCGGCGCGGAGCTGACCGGTCCTTAGATCTAGGATGCCGAGCCATACCGTAACAAACATGTTCTCCTGATTGTTCTGGCAGATTTGCTTATTTGTTGTCATCAGAATATCCTGTGGATTTTTCAGCAGCATGGTGTTATTGCGGAGCAGGATCATGGTGGACATCATAAAGAGCGCGGCAGGCACGCCTTTGCCCGATACATCCGCGATCATCATGGCCAGATGGTCATCATCCAGTAAAAAGAAATCATAGAAATCTCCGCCGACTTCCTTGGCCGGTTCCATGCTGGCATAAATATCAAAGTCGTTTCGGTTCGGAAAGGCGGGAAATACGTTCGGCAGCATGTCGGCCTGAATCCTTGTGGCTGTGGAGAGCTCCGCATCCAGCCTGGTTGCGGCATTCTGCTGTTTTTCAAATTCTTCCGTTTGTATCGTGATGAATACGAAGAACATATAGATGGTCGAGCCGACGGTTGCCCAGATAATAAAGGGCAGGTTGGTGACAAAGGTTTTCAGGATGATTCCCAGCAGCGGCAGCAGGACATAGATCCAAAATGCCACAATGAGCCGTTTCTCGCGATTCCGCCCATGCCGGATAAACAGATTGATATCAATCAGCATCATGGCGAGGGAGGCAAAATTGGAAATAATAAATTTGTCTCCCTGTATGAGCATCGGGCAGTTATCGGCGGTGAGCTCAACCGTGTAATACCAGTCGTTAAACAGGGAAATTACGAGAAGGACGGTATGGATCAGCAGGAGGATGACGAAAATTGTCTTGTTCAGCTTCAGAAGCTTTTTGGGAACGTTAAACACATACAGGATGACCATGGAAACGGAAAATGCCATGAGCCCGGCTCCGAAAAACTCAAGAAATGCAACAATTTTCAAAGGGACTAAGAGCTCTTTGACCGGTAAGCTTTGGAATATTTCCCGGATGAGCCGGCTGTCCAGATAAAGCAATATGGTCGAAAAAACAAAAATCGACAGCCGCTGGACTTTCTTATTGAAATGCAGGTTGCTGATCTGATTGATGCACATCAAAAGAAGACCGGTTCCGATGGAAACGGTGATGATCGTGATCAAACTGGCAATGATATCTAAAACATCCATGGCTAAACTCCGAATATGAATCTATAGAGGGGGACGTGTTTTTTCCTCGCCTTGACATATTATACCATGCTTCCGCTTCGCGAAATCATGCATCTGCTTCGCAGATGTACGCTGCTTCGCTCCGCTCGCATCGTGTATCCCTCG
>CACYDN010000008.1 GCA_902773185.1 uncultured Lachnospiraceae bacterium
TATTTTTTATATTATTATGCTGGTACTTCGTCAAAGGCAGAGATAACCCTCAGGTTCACGAGGCCGCCAAAAAGGCCGCAGGCGGAACCGCCAAGGCTGCCGGCGGATGCTTTACCCTGATTGCCGTCATGATGATCCTGACCTTCGTGTCAGTCTTCTTCGGCTTCCTTTCCGCCTTCTCCTGGCTGATCCCCTTTATTTTTGTATTTGCCGTAATCTCAGCCATCACAGGCTCCGGCAAGGATAAAAAAGAGCGTCAGGCAAGTCCGGAATATCAGGAAGTAAAAGAAAAATACAATCAGGGCGAGGAATTCAAGCTTACGAAATCCACCGATAAACGAATCAAGATCATCAGCAGGTTTTCGAAAAAGCACAGCCTCCGGCTGGATGAGGACCAGATTGATCTCATCATGAACGCCTCCTACGTATCCTATCGCTGGGAGAAGGAGGTCTATGACATGAGCAAGACCTACAGTGTAGAGGCGGAATGGTACAAGTCCGATACCGACTGGCTCCGTGCCTATCTCAAGGTGTTCCCGGTGATGGATATCTCCTCGGATTTCCTGATTCAGAAAAAGATTGTGAAGGACAGCTTCGTGGAGATTTTCCGCAACCTTCCGACAGACTCCTACTATACGACGAATGATCTGATCAAGTGGATCAATAACAAATATATGGTAAACTTTGACGAGATGACCTTCCGGATCGCACACCGGTTCCTGGGCGAGCATGGATACGCATTCACACTGCCCACCACCCACATTCTCCGGAACGACAGTGAGATTGAGAAGCTGGCTGATGCCTACGACAAGATGGACACTCCCAGACCCGGAACCATGTAAATCCGAAATCGAGGCGGGGGATTCTATAAAAAAAAGAATAGAATCCCCCGCTTTTTTTTGCTATAATGATTCACCATGAAAAAGAATAAACTAAAAAAATGTCTTGTGCTATATACCGTTCTGTTTGCGGTTTCATTTATCCTGTTTATACAGGTTTTCTTTTGGTCACACCATAAGTCCTATTTCTGGAAGATCGATGGACTGGAACAATCCTATCCGTTCTTCATCAAGATCGGACAATGGTGGCGGGCCGTCTTTCGGAACATTTTCATCCACCACAACTTTTCTCTCCCCATGTGGGATATGTCCATGGGCTTTGGTTCGGATCCGCTGATCCTCTTCTGCGGTGGCTGCACCAGCTATCTGTTTAATCCGTTTATGCTGATCTCTGCCTTTGTTCCGTCCGCCCATACCGAAACAGTATTTAACATGATCGTCATCCTGCAGATGTATCTGGCAGGTGTTTCCTTTATTCTCTTCTGCCACTTCCGGCCGAAATATTTGAGCGGCAAACGACTTTCCGCAAATGAACCGGATCCGGAACCGGCTGATCCCATTGCGGAATCAAAAAAACACAGCATACATGGTTTCTCCAACACAGCCATACTCGGCGGTGCGCTTTGCTATGTTTTTTCCGCCACTATGTACATTATTTTCATCCAGACCCTTTTCGGTTACCTCTTTATTCTTCTCCCCCTGATCTTTCTCGGTTTGGAAAAGCTCCGCTGCGGCAAAGGCGCCGGGCTCTATGTTGTCATGCTGTTTCTGTCGTTCACCTTTTCGTATTACTTCACCTTTATGATGGCTTTTGCCATAGCCGGATACAGTATCCTCTCCGCATTTTGGGGGCGGTGCAAAACGGTTAAAAATGCCATCCGGGAGCTTCTTCGTATCCTGGCCTATTCTGTCTATGCCTGCCTGATGGGGGCAGCACTCGTTCTGCCCGCCTTGATACACATCATGGGAACAGACCGTCTCTCCATCGAACGAACCACTCCCCTGTTTACAGATAAAGCAACCGCCGGAAACGCATGGGGCGGCTTTTTGGCCGGTCAGAACTTTGGAACGGATGATATGCTCGGTTTTGCCGTTCCCGCCTTTCTCTCTCTCATTTTTCTGTTCAACCGGAAAAATCTGAAAAAGCACCCGAAGGCTGCCATATCTGCTGTCATCATGACGCTGATGCTTTTCATGCCCTATACAGGGCATATCCTGAACGGCTTCACCTATGCCACGAACCGCTGGATCTTCATGTATGCTTTCCTGATCGGATACATCATGACGCTTATGTTTGATGAATTCCGATTCATGGACCTGCGGCAGCTTTTGGAGCTCTCCGGCGGATTTCTGTTCTATGAGATCATGCTGTTCAGCTACTATAAAAAAGACGGGGCTCGTTATATGCTTCCGTGCTTTGTTGCAATTGCCTTTATTCTGTTTCTATACCTGGCAAAGCATTTGCCCAAACGGATATACCGGATTGCATTTCTGCTTCTTTTGACGGCAAGCCTGTACATCCCCGCATATAATTATTTTTCCCCGGAACGGATGCGTACGATTACGAAACTGACCGATGCCGGAACTGCCTATGAATCCCTCGTAAATTCCGGTGGAAAAAAAGCAGTTCTGCCGCTCGGACTAAGCCCAGCCGACCGCTATGATACAACCGAAACCAAGCTTTGGAATTCCTCCATGCTGCTCGGAATCAGCAGCTTTGATTATTACAACAGTGCCTATCACAATGGACTCGAAAACCTGCTTACTGAGCTGGGCCTCAGCTCCACGATATTCCCGAACCAGATTAATGGTGTGGATCTTCGCAGCGACCTTCTGCATCTTTTTGGGGTACGCTATCTCATTAAGGATGAAAAAGCTGCCTTCATCCCTTACGGATATACGCATTCGCCATCGCAATACGATGATGAATATGAACTCTTTGAAGCGGATTCCACCAGCCTCATCACATGGTTCAAAGACGCAGTGCCCCGATCTGTATACGAAGAAAAAGATGCCTTCGAAAAGCAACAGCTTCTGATGCACAGCGTGGTTCTGGAAGATGAAGCCGCCAAAAAAGACATTCCCGGGGACGAATCTGCTGATGATACGCCTTCCGCATCGGATGATTTTGAAAACCCGGCCGGCCTGTCCATCCCCTACACCATAACGGGCGCCGGGGGAAATGAATACACGGATGGAACCATTGCCATCCGGAAGATCAAAGGATACCTGGAACTTCATTTTGAACGCATCACCGGCAAGGGCGAGCTCTATATACTGGCAGAAGGACTGGAAAAACAAAAAAACGACATTTACCGTTTCCAGCTGAGAGCTGTACCTTCTCTGGAAGGTGTGACGCAGGATGAATACCTTCAGATGGTGAAAAAAAAAAAAAAAAAA
>CACYDN010000009.1 GCA_902773185.1 uncultured Lachnospiraceae bacterium
AATAAGAATTCTGTGGATATGCCGGCGGCAGATGGTGCATTTTCCCATTTGCCTGCCGGCATATTATGCAAGAAAGTGTTGCGGAATTTAGTTTGGAATAACAATGCAACCCACTTTCAGTAATTATATTATGCAACAAACATAACCAACAGTTTGGAACGAGGATAGGGATGAGCAATCATATCGCCGAAATCAGTTCCGGCGCTACTACTGCATTTATTGATTCGACGAATAAATCCAGTGCGGCATATAAGCCGGAATTCATATCAAATGATCATACGAGTGGCGTAAAGGTGCTTACATCTATTGAAGAGGAACTCCGCAGATGTGACTCCTTTACTTTTAGTGTTGCTTTTATCACACTTGGGGGAATAGAACCATTGCTCCCAGCCCTTCAGGAAATGGAAAGGAAGGGGATTCCGGGCAGGGTTCTGACAACAGATTATAATGATTTTACAGATCCGAAGGCGCTGGATAAGCTGGCCGGTTTCCGGAATATTGAACTTCGGATGTATCAGGTTCAGGCCGGCGAAAACATTGGATTTCATACCAAGGGATATATTTTTAGGAGGGATGAAACCTATACTTTCATTATCGGCAGTGCCAATATGACCGGTAGTGCGCTTTCGGTGAACAAGGAGTGGAATACAAAACTTGTATCCACGGAAGAAGGAGAGATGTACAGGAACATTTCTGATGCATTTGATAAACTCTGGAATGATACGAATCATACGAAAACATATGAGGACTTTATCGAAGCCTACCGTGCCGAATATGAGGCTATCAAAAAACAGAAAAAAATCGCTCTCGAATATGCAAAGAGAATAGCTGAAACGGATTCACACGATCAGATTGTCTCTCTGGAGCAGTATAAGCTAAGGCCGAATTCCATGCAGGTGGAATTTATCAACAATCTGAAGACCTTAATGGATCAGGGGGAGAATAAGGCCCTGCTTATCAGTGCGCCCGGAACCGGGAAAACATATGCTTCCGCGTTTGGAATACGCGATGCTATCGCAAATAATAAACGAGTTCTTTTCCTGGTTCATCGGGAGCAGATAGCAAAGCAGGCAATGAAATCTTATAAAAACGTGTTCGGACGGACGCGGAGGTTTGGCCTTCTTTCCGGAAACAGGAAAGATATGGATGAGGACTACCTTTTTGCAACGATGCAAATGATGTCAAAACCGGATATCATGTCTCAGTTTCCAAAGGATAGATTTCAGATTATCGTTATAGATGAGGCACATAGGACGGGGGCATCCAGCTACCGGAAGATTATGGAATACTTCGAACCGGAGTTTTGGTTGGGTATGACGGCGTCTCCGGAAAGAACAGATGACTTTGATGTGTTTGCAACGTTTCATCACAACATCGCATTGGAAATTCGGCTTCAGCAGGCCATGGAAGAGAATCTTCTTTGCCCATTCCATTATTTTGGTATAACAGACCTGGAGATTGACGGAGAGATAATCGATGAAGGAACAGGGCTCAGGAACTTTAACTTTCTTGTTTCTGACAGGAGAGTTGATTATATCATCAAACAAATGAATTTCTATGGGTATTCCGGCGACCGGGTGAAAGGTCTCGTGTTTTGCAGTTCCCGGAAGGAGGCGGAAAAACTCAGTGAGCTTTTCAACCAGAGAGGTTATAAGACAAAAGCGCTAACGGGCTCGGATTCCCAGGAGGAGAGAGAAAGAGCCGTCGAGTTACTGACGAGAGATGTTGCGACCGGTCCGGAAGGGAAAGGTTGTGAAGACTATCTGGATTACGTTTTTACGGTGGATATCTTCAATGAGGGCGTAGATATTCCGGAGGTAAATCAGGTGGTTATGCTTCGGCCTACAGAATCTCCGATTGTATTTGTCCAGCAGCTGGGGCGCGGACTCAGAAAATCCGACGATAAAGACTTTGTTGTTATACTGGATTTTATAGCAAACTATAAGAATAATTTCATGATTCCTATCGCACTTTCCGGCGACAGAACATATAATAAGGACAATATTCGAAGATATGTTACAGAAGGGGAGAAGGTGATTCCCGGAATATCGACCATTCATTTTGATGAGATATCCAAAAAGAGGATTTATGCGGCGATAGATTCCGCAAACTTCAGTGATATCAAATTAATCCGGGAAAATTATAAAAATCTGAAATATAAGCTGGGCAGAATTCCGAGCCTGATGGATTTTGATCGATATGGAGAAATGGATGTTCTCCGGATCTTTGATAATAATTCCCTCGGATCCTACTATAAGTTTCTTGTCAAATATGAAAAGGACTACAAGGTGAGGCTTTCTGAGGATGAAGAGGAAATCATCGAGTTCATTTCCAAAAAGCTGGCAAACGGAAAGCGAATTCATGAGTTGGAACTGCTTTATCGTATGCTTGTTTCGCAGAATGCTCTGATCCGGGGAATGAAGACGGCGCTAAAGGAAAACTATAACAAGGAGTGTCCGGACAAGGTGGTTCGGAGTGTAGTTAATGTCCTGACGAATGAATTTCCTTCCGGCTCCGGGAAAAAGACGTACGAGAAGTGTGTATTTATTGAAAAAGAATCCGGGGGAGATTATGAAATTACCGGATCGCTTCGGAAAATGATCCACAACAGGGAGTTCTTTTCCATTTTGAGGGAGCTTCTTGAGTTTGGCAGGTACAGATACAAACGCGATTATTCGTTTGCGTATCGGGATACGGAGCTTGTTCTGTATCAGAAATATACCTACGAGGATGCATGCAGACTGCTCAACTGGGAGCATAACGAGGTACCGCTCAACATTGGCGGCTATAAATATGATAAGGCGACAAAGACGTTTCCTGTGTTTATAAACTATGACAAATCCGATGATATACAGGATACGATTAAGTATGAGGATCATTTTACATCCAGAAGCTCGCTCATTGCCATTTCCAAGCAGAGCAGGACGCTCATGTCAGAGGATGTTCAGAACTTCCTTTATGCGAAGGAACGTGGGATTGATGTGGAACTCTTTGTTCGTAAAAACAAGGATGACAAGATTTCAAAGGAGTTTTATTATCTGGGGAGAATGACCGCCACGGGAAAAACAAATGAGTTTATCATGGCGAATACAGATAAGACTGCAGTTGAAATTGAGTGGAAGCTGGATGTTCCTGTAAGAGAGGATATCTACCAATATATTGTGAACGGATAAAATACGGTGGAGTGTATCCGGCGCCAAAAGTGTATTTTTTGCATGGATTTGGCGTGTTATCCCAACATGATAATTGATCATATGATGAAAAACGGAGACTGAAGATGAGCTTACATAAGATAACAGACATCACAGAAGCCGATTACGGCTGCGAGGAGCACTTAGATGGTCCGCATGCCTTTCTCGTTTTTGAAGACGGCACAAGACGTGAGGTTTCTGAAAAGTGGATTTCGGATCATGGCGTGGACGTGGGGAAATCCGTATGGATGAAAGAGGATGGAACGCTGATCAAAGCTATCAATGTGGTTGCGGCGGTTATCCGTCATGGGAACCGGATTTTTGCAACGCAGAGAGGCTACGGAGAGTTCAAGGACAAGTGGGAATTTCCGGGTGGAAAGATTGAACCGGGTGAAGACCCGAAGGCCGCGCTTGTCCGTGAAATAAAGGAAGAACTGGCAACGGAAATTTCTGTGGGGGATCTGATCAAGACCGTTGAAACGAATTATCCCGCCTTTCATATTACAATGCATGTCTATTGGTGTGATATCGTAAAGGGTGAGCTTACACTATTGGAGCATGAGGCCGCAAAGTGGGTTGAAATGAATGACAAACTTCCATCCGCCGTTGACTGGCTTCCGGCAGATCTGGAAGTGGTGCATGCATTATAATAGCCATGGGATTGCCCGAGCGAAGTGAGGGAGGGCCCCATGGTCCTGAGCGGAGCGAGGGATACACGATGCGAGCGGAGCGA
>CACYDN010000010.1 GCA_902773185.1 uncultured Lachnospiraceae bacterium
ACACCGCTTTTTACGGAGGCGTAGAGAAAGCTGCCGAGTAATTGAAAAACATGTGCTTGCTTCCCGGATCACAGCAGACAGTCTGCCGGGGAAGCAATACAAATCAAACTAATAATGCCATTTTACTAAATCACTTTAATCAAAATTCACTTTATCCAAATAAGTCAAATCCTATGTTTTTTAAAAATTGAGAATCAGCCCGGCCCAGGCGCCGGGCTGTTCTTGTGATTATCGGCAATCCAGTATATCAGCACCGGCTGATTGTATTTTCTGATTCAATTCCTGCACTTTTCTGTTATAATGTACTCTGAAAGCAGTAAAAACGAGCAAAAAGGCAGAAATTGTTGCCGGCAAGCCTGAAAAGAGGCACTTGAGAGAGAAAAAAAGCAGTAAAATCGAGCAAAAAGGCAGAAATTGTTGCCGGCAAGCCCGAAAAGAGGCACTCGAGAGAGAAAAAAGCAGTAAAATCAAGCAAAAAGGCAGAAATTGTTGCCGGCAAGCCTGAAAAGAGGCACTTGAGAGAGAAAAGCGGCAGTAAAATTAAGCAAAAAGGACAAAATAAATGGTCAGATTTTTCAGGAAAAATTGCATCACTATCATCCTGCTTCTTGCCGTAGCCGGCGCGGTCTATTATTTCATGAACGCCAATGGCCGCAGGCGGGCCATCGCCGGGATTCCGGAGCCCATCCAGAAGGAAGCTTCGGGCAGCGTGACTTTAAAGATTGATGATAAGGATGTACTGATCACGTTCCAGTATTCCTACGATATTTCGGGTCTTGTTGTAAGCTCGATGGATTATTCCGATTCCTCCTTCATGGGACAGCTGATTCCCATGGATGTGGCACTCGCCTGGGGAAAGGTAGCGGAATACAATACAAAGCTGGATTTCAAGTGGGAGCAGAGCAACCGGCATGTATCCTTTTATATTCCGGATGGTATGACAAATTACTTTAGTGAAGACTACGCAATCAGCCACTGCTCCAACAATCATCTGATCCCGGCCGATAAGTCGATCCGGAAGAAGGTCCACAAAATCAAAAAGGGCGATTATATCAGGATCCAAGGCTATCTCGTAAACTACAGAGGCGAAGATGAGCGCGGAAATATCTGGGCAGGTAACAGCAGTAATGTCCGGGATGACGTCGGAGCCAATTCCTGCGAAATCATCTATGTGACGAGTGTGGAGTGGCTGGACTGATGGAAAATGTCTTAATTGAAAAGCTGATTGGAAAGGATTTCTCAAAATATGAAAAACGGAAAATATCTGCTGCTGTCCGATCTGGACGGCACACTTCTCACGACGGATAAAAGGGTAACGGCGCGGACAAGGGAGGCGCTGACACGCTTCTCCGAAATGGGGAATGTATTTGCTATCTGCACGGGCCGGGACATTACGAGTGCACGCCTGGTCTATGCCGGATTGGGGCTGGATCTTCCCGGAAGCTGCATCGCTTCCTTTAACGGAGGCCTTCTGGCGGAGGCAGGTTCGGATAAGGTGTTATTCCGGACCGGGCTCCGGCCGCAGCTTGTGCGCGAGGCGTTTGCGATTGCTGATGAGCTTGGGCTTCATGCACAGACATACACGGATACGCATATCCTGTCTCCGGGGGATGATCCGGAGCTGGCGTTCTACCGCCGCGTGATCAAAACGCCTGTGATCACTGGGCCGGATGCGCTGGATCACATGTCGGAATATCCCTACAAGATCATCCTCATAGAGCTCGGTGGGAATGAAAAGCAGGAACGCTACAAAGAACTGATTCAGGCTCGCTATGGTGATGAGGTGAAAGTTGTTCGTTCCGCGCCGGAATATCTGGAGGTGATTCCGAATACATCCGGGAAAGATCAGGCGGTCATGCGGCTGGCCGAGGCGCTCGGCATCCCGCAGGAGAATACCATCGCTGCCGGGGATGCGGATAACGACCTCGATATGATCATCGCCGCAGGAACAGGCATTGCAATGAAAAACGGCACGGAGGCTGTCCGCGCCGCTGCAGATATCATTACGGAATTTGATAATGACCACGATGGGCTGGCCGAAGCGCTGCTCGCGTGGATGGAAAGAATGCCGTACAACAATTGATTTAAATCGGAAATGGATAAAGGAGAACGTTCTATTCTGGAGGAAGGAACGATTTCTTCTGAAAAACTTAAAAAGGAACTTGGTATTAATCGGATTTAATTAATTTAGGCAATTCCCCGCACACGGCCGAGTACCCAGAAAAATGCGAAGATGACAATGTCCACGGCTACGATGGTGGGACCGACGGGCGTAACGGCAAGCAGCGAGATGATGATCCCGCTCACGGCTGATACGAGTCCGATCGCCACAGAGCAGAGTGTGACAGAGAGGAAGCTTCCGAACACACGCATGGCGGAAAGGGCAGGAAAGATGATCAGCGCGGATATGAGTAGCGAACCGATCATGTTCATGCCCAGAACAATCACCACGGCAATCACAATGGATATCAGCAGATTGTAGCGTTTGACGCCCACGCCGGCGGATGCGGCGAAGGTTTCATCAAAGGTGACCGCAAAAATCTTTTCGTAAAAGAATACGAATACGCCCACGACAAACAGCGAAACGGCCACGGAAAGCCAGACATCCGAAACGGAAAGCGTCAGGATGTTGGACGAGCCGAACAGGGTGCTGCAGACATCTCCGGCCAGGTTGGCGGAGGTGGAAAATTTGCTCATCAAAAGGTAGCCGATCGCCAGCGACCCCACGGAAACCATGGCAATCGCAGCATCGCCCTTGATCTTGGTATTCTGGCCGGTCCGGAGCAGGAGAACTGCGCCAAGGATCGTTACAGGCATGATCAGGACCATCTGGTTCGTGAGCTTCATGACGGAGGCGATGGCCATGGCGCCGAAGGCAACATGGGAAAGTCCGTCACCGATGTAGGAGAAGCGTTTCATGACGAGAGTGACGCCCAGGAGAGAAGCGGAGAGCGCGACAAAGATTGTCACGATGAGCGCATACTGCACGAAGGGCATGGAAAGATAACGACTGAGTTCACTCATTCTATTCGCCCTCCTTTTTACTTGTGATCTTTGTTTCCTTTGTGTCCGGCTGGGGGTGGATAGTGTCCGTCTTGGGTTGACCGGCGGCCGGCTGTGGGTGGCCGGTGTCCGGCTTGGATTGGCCCGCTGCCGGTTTTTTCTTCCAGCTGGCGTCATAAGGAACCTGTTTGCTTTTCTTCCGGCTGGAGCGTTCCCGAACGGAGCCGGCCGGAGATAGTCCGGAAATTCCGGCTAACGAGCCATCGCGCGCACTGTCTTCCTGTCGGAGTTCTCCGGTTCCGCCGAAGCCTTCCCGGTAGTGGATTTCTTTATAATTATCATTCTTTTCCCCGTCCGCATCATCTTCGCGGGAGGAAGCCAGAAAGTGCCGTC
>CACYDN010000011.1 GCA_902773185.1 uncultured Lachnospiraceae bacterium
ATGGTACAATAGCCATGGGATTGCCCGAGCGAAGTGAGGGAGGGCCCCATGGTCCTGAGCGAAGCGAAAGCATGGTACAATGAAACTCGGTCGGGGGGCCGGAGACTCAGTGGAGTAAGTTTTCGGACAGTCTGCCGGGGGTAGCTCAGGGGCTTTGAAAAGAGCTGATCAAGGGGGTATATCGTGAAAAAGGTTTACAAATATATGGTATGTGCGGTTCTTGCCGTTATGCTGGCTTTTGTCTGTGTAGGCTGTGGAAGCGGTGATGACAGCAAAGTAACGGCGGATTATTCTTCGCCGGCGGAGGCCATCAAGGCGTTGAAGAACGGCGGCCATATTATTGGAAAAACTGTGAAGGTTAAGGCTACGGAAACTGCTTCCGGCGGAATGATCTACCATGCTGTAGACAGTAGTCTCGATGCGGACGTCTATGTTTCTCTTACAGAGGTCAAATCAGATACGATCAAGAAGGGAAAGACCATAGCGGTCAAAATCGACTCGGTGGACAGGCAGTCGGATCAATGCTATTACATATTCGGCGCAGAGCAGTAGTATAACAGGGTAAAATAACAGGAGTTATGCTATTTTCAAATGTTATACAAATACCGTTCATAAAGCATTTGAACAGTCACGGGCAGAGGAATGTTCGTGGCTGTTTCACTATATTTTGCCGGCTTGATGACATGAAATACTGAAATGAGGTACAGGTTATGATTCCCGGAATCGTACTAACAGAAACAGAAGTAAAATGGGGAGGCCTGATCAATGGGGAATTCTTCGTAGAAGGATTCGATCCGAAGGAAGGCTACGACTATGATGATGTTACCCAGGGAGAAGGAGGCGAATCTTTTTTCCGGCAGCTGGATAGCGTAGCAGGTACAAGACTCGGCGCAGTAACCGGGTACGTGGTCACCGTAGAGCGGCTGACCATGCGGAAACGAATCAATATCATGCGGGCGGCAAAAAAGGCAAATGTCAAGATTTATGGGATGCTGGACGGGGCATCCGCTGCCTGCCTGGGTATGAGTCTTTCCTATAATCTGGAGAACGGAACTTATCTCCAATTCTGGATTCACGACGGATACGGTTACTTTGATCTGTTTACAATAGATGATGATTATTTTGAAATGTACGACAAACGGTACTGGCGGCTGGCACTTCAGGAATGGGGTGAGCCGGATTTGCCAAAGCTGAGGATGAAACTTCGCCAGCTGGTTTCCGCGCAGGCACCGTATTTGGACAGTATTGACTATGTTTGTATCGGAGATATGCCCGGGGAAGTGCGGGATGCTGTGAAACGCCTCTTCCCCCGGGAAAGAATCCTGGATGACTGGGATGAAGATCTGAGCATACTTCTTGGAACCTTGAATGAAGCGGGAAAGGTCGGCGGTGCCGCAAAGGCGAGAAGAACACTGCTCCTCAATTGTTCGCCCGGTTCCATCAGCATCGGAGACAAAGAGGTCATCCCGGAGATGACAACCATCCCGGAAGAAAATACGGTTCAGGTTGGGTTCTATGATGTTCGTAGTGACGGTACATTTCCCATTGTTTACCGGGACGCCGATATCAGGGAGCCGGAACTTGTTTTTCCCGTTTCCGTGAAAAAAATCTGGGACGGAGACTTTAGTGCGACCGCTTCTGTGAAAGTGGCCTGGGATGTGGATACCACATTTTCGGTCAAAATCAGAAACGTAGAAAGAAGAGAAGAGCTTTCCTATGACTGGAAGGAACTTGTAAAGCTGATTCCGGATGAGGCAATTCGGAAACCGATTCCGAAAAAAGAGGATATGCCTGCCAAACGGGAGCTGCCGAAGGAAGAAGAACCGGAGATTGAAGAAATCGAAGAAACCGAAGAAACCGAAATCGAAGAGCCGGACATGGAAGAGGCTGAGATGGAAGAGCCGGACGTAGAAGAGGCTGAAATCGAAGAGACTGCAATCGAAGAGCCGGAGGAATCCGAGGAAGAAGAGTTCGAAGAAGAGTCTGAGGCAGAAGAAACAGAGGAAGAAGAATCGGAGACGGAAGAAGCTGTCGAAGAAGACGCCGAAGCGGAAGAGGAAGAAACCGAGGAAGCCGATGTGGATGCGTCCGATGAATCCGAGGAAGAGACATCCGGTGAATCCGAAGAACAGGCGGACGAAGATGATATTGAATTTGAATTTGTAAGGGAAGCATCGGACGAAGAACCCGATACTACGGTATTTGATACGGAACAGGAACTGGAATTCGATCCGGATCTCTTTACACCGAGTACGCGTGAACCGGTTTCGGCTGATGTGACTGCAGAGGAACCGGAACCGAAATCCGAGCCCGTACGGGAAAAGAAACCCGAACCGGAGCCGGAACCCGAACCGCAGGAGAATCCGGATACCGTTACCGCGTTTGGCATGACAGTACGCTCCAGGGCCGCGAAGCAGGCTGCCGAGATGGAGGAAAAACATGCGACGGAAAAACGCGATATGCTGAAGAAGGTTCTTCCGGTTGTGGACTGTCTGGATTTCGGTCTGATGAATACGACGGGCACCCTGAAGGCAGAAGATATCCGCGACGGTCTTCAGGCGACCAAAAAGAAAATGCTCGGTGTTTTGGCGGAACTCGGCGTAACACCCATTCCGGCAGAAAATGTTCCCTTCGATGTAAACCTGCATGAAGCGGTCAGCCATGTGGAGAGTGAAGACTATCCGGAAAGCTGGGTGGTGCAGGAGGTCCAGAGCGGATTTATGTATAACGGAAAGGTGCTCCGTTACAGTAAGGTCGTTGTGGCAAATTAAGGAAGAAGACACTTATGAAAACAGTACTCTGTTATGGGGATTCCAATACATACGGGTTCAATCCTTCGAATGGCATGCGGTATCCGCGGGATGTGCGGTGGACCGGACGTCTGCAGACACTTCTGGGAGAAGAGTATACCGTGATCGAGGAGGGCTGCAACGGCAGGACCACCATCTTCGATGATCCGCTGGAGGGCTGGAAGAACGGCTTGGATTATCTTCGGCCGTGTCTCAACTCCCATAAACCCGTAGATATCGTGATCATGATGCTCGGCTCCAACGATCTGAAGGAAATCTTCCATGCGTCTCCGGAGGAGATTGCGGAAGGGGCGGGTGTTCTTGTCCGGGACATCATCGATTTTACACAGAATAAACAGGGCTTTGTCCCGAAAATCATTTTGGTATCGCCGCCGGAAATCGGGGAGGGCATTACGCATTCTGCGTTTTACGGGAATTTTTTGGAGAATGCCATAGAGCGTTCCCGGGGCTTTGCCGCCTGCTATAAGGCTGTAGCTGAAAAGAATGGGTGCATTTATGTGAATGCGGCGGCCTATATTCAACCGAGTACGGTGGATTCACTGCATCTTTCGCCGGAGGGGCATAAAAAACTGGCGGAGGTGCTGCAAAAGACTGTGTTACAGGAGTTTTGAAATTGACCAGGGTAGATTATCGCATACGGGAATTCAGAAAAGCGATGAATAAAAGAAGAGCGAGGCTTCTTTGTGTGCGGAGAAAAAGGCATTACCGGCGCTATGCTTTAGCCGCCGTTTTCGCAGCTTTCATCCTGGTCGGCCTTGTCCTTTTTGGCAGGAAGAAGGCGAATCTGCAGATCGGTGAGGAAATCAGTGCCTCGGATTCCGGTTCGGAGGCGGGGACTGAGGTTCAGGCTGTTTCCGAGGAAGAGCAGGCTTCTACCCGGGCGTCCGGTGAGGAACTCGCCACGGAGAAACCGGCTGAGAAAACTACACTGGAAATCCTCCGCAGTGAGCAGTATCCGAAGGATATCATCGACCTTTATATCCGCTATCCGGAAACGGAACAGTTTTGTCTGGATTATAAGGAAAAGGCGGGAAAAATCCATAACATGGATATCAGCAAGGAAGTTACGAAGGGAAAGATTCCCCTGTTTATCCAGTGGGATGAACGCTGGGGATATGAACTCTATGGCGGAAAGATGATGGCGATCAATGCCTGCGGCCCGACCACGCTGGCCATGGTCTATGCCGGGCTGACCGGAAAGTCGGATTTGAACCCGTATCAGATGGCGCAGAAGGCGGATGAAGAGGGCTATTATGTAAAAGGCGTAGGAACATCCTGGAATATCATGACTGACCTCGCCGAGAATATAGGCCTGGTTTCCTACGAAATCCATGCGGATCGGGAAAGTATAGAGGAGGAGCTGGGGGCGGGACATCCCGTTGTCTGTGTTATGGGTCCCGGTATTTTTACCGAAGACGGTCATTTCGTTGTACTGACCGGCGTGGATTCGGAGGGAAACATCACCCTCAATGATCCCAACAGCCGGGAAAAAAGTGAGAAAAAGTGGAAGGAAGAGGAGATTATTCCTCAAATTCTAAGCCTTTGGGCATTCCGGCTTCCCGAGAGGGGAGAAATCTGGGATGACGGTACCAAGGGGTTTGTCTATGCGGAACCGTAACCTGTGTAACAGGAAATGAGGAGGAGTCGGATATGGGGATTCTGGCGGCTTTCATGGTGCCGCATCCGCCGATGATCGTGCCGGATGTCGGACGTGGCAGTGAAAAGGATGTGATGGAAACCATTCGGTCCTATGAAAAGGTGGCCGGGGAGATTGCGGCATTAAAGCCCGAAACGATCATTATCACGAGCCCGCATTCGGTCATGTATTCCAACTATTTTCATATTTCGCCGGGGAGTTCGGCAAAAGGAGATTTTGGCCGGTTTCGTGCACCGAAGGTTTCTTTTGAGGAAACCTATGACCATGAACTGGTGAACCGGCTTACGGATATTTGTTTTGAAGAAGGTTTCCCGGCGGGGTTCGAAGGGGAAAAGGATAAAGAGCTGGACCATGGTACCATGGTGCCGCTTTACTTTATCCGGAAGGCGTTTAGCGGCGGAAATATCGTCCGGATCGGTCTCTCCGGCCTCTCACTGGAGGAACATTATCAGCTTGGTATGTATATCCGTCAGGCCGTGGAAGACACAGGCCGCAGAGCGGTCTTTGTGGCCAGCGGCGATCTTTCCCACAAGCTGCAGGAGTATGGCCCCTACGGCTTTGCGCCGGAAGGGCCGGTCTATGATAAGCGGATCATGGATACCTGCGGCAGAGGCGCCTTTGGGGAACTTCTGGATTACGATGAAGAATTTTGTGATAAAGCGGCAGAGTGCGGACACAGATCCTTTGTGATCATGGCAGGCACCTTTGACGGCATGGATGTGGAGGCAACGGCGCTGTCCCATCAGGATGTGACGGGCGTGGGCTATGGCATCTGCACCTTCTATCCGAAGGGAGATAATCCGGATCGCTGCTTCCTGCGGAAACGTCTGGATCGGGTGAAGGCGGAGGCAAAGGATTCGGATGGATATGTACGGCTGGCCCGGGCTTCTCTGGAGTGTTATATCCGCACCGGAAGAAAGCTCAGTCTGAAAAAGGATGCTTCCGAACTTCTGCAGTCCCTGCCGGGAGAGATGTTTCAAAAAAGAGCGGGGGCTTTTGTATCCATCCATAAAAACGGAAGGCTCCGGGGGTGCATCGGAACCATTGCACCGACTACGGATTCGGTGGCGGAGGAAATTATTCAGAATGCTGTCAGCGCATCGACCCGTGATCCCCGGTTTGATCCGATCACCGAGGATGAACTGGAATGGCTTGAAATCAACGTAGACGTTCTGGGGGAACCGGAGGATATTTCCTCCATGGCTGAGCTGGATGTGAAGCGTTACGGCGTGATCGTAACGTGCGGCCGGAAAAGAGGACTTTTGCTTCCCGACCTTGAGGGCGTGGATGATGTGGAAACCCAGGTAGCAATCGCTATGCGGAAGGGCGGAATACACCCGGAGGAGAATTATTCTCTGCAGCGGTTCGAGGTGATCCGGCATAAATGATCTTATATGCCAAAAGGATCATCATTGCGAGGTTTTGGACGGATAAGAAGTAACAGAAGAGTAAAATAGAAAAGCAAAATGGATGAGGAATCGGAATGCCGAGATGCAGCGTCTGTTTCAGACATTGTGAGATCCGGGAAGGAGCTATCGGTTTCTGCGGGGCAAGGACCTGCAGGGACGGTGTGGTTACCGCGGCCAATTACGGGAAGATCACTGGACTTGCGCTGGACCCCATCGAGAAAAAGCCTATTGCCAGGTTCTTCCCGGGGAGTCTGATCCTTTCCGTAGGGAGCTACGGATGCAACCTCAGGTGTCCCTTCTGTCAGAATCATGATATCTCCTGGTCGGATGAGGCCTTTCAGCTGGCGGACAGGACGGAAACCTTTTCGCCGGAGGAAGTGGCGGATCTGGCACAGCGCTATAGGAGCAGGGGGAATATCGGCGTTGCTTTTACCTATAATGAGCCGCTGATCGGTTATGAATTTGTCCGGGATACGGCAAAGCTAGTGAAGGAACGAGGCATGAAAACGGTTCTCGTGTCCAACGGAACGGCGGAAGTGACTGTTCTGGAGGAAATTCTGCCCTATATCGATGCAATGAATATTGACCTCAAGGGCTTTTCGGACAGGTATTACAGGGATGTACTGGGCGGCAGCCGTAAGATGGTCATGGACTTTATCGCCCGTGCCGTGCGGGATGCCCATGTGGAGCTTACCACACTCATCATTCCCGGAGAAAATGACGGCGAGGAAGAGATGCGTGCGCTTTCCGCATGGGTGGCTGGGCTCACCGACCGGGAAGGACGTACTGTCGGACAGGAGATTCCCCTGCATATCTCACGGTTCTTCCCGCGGTTTCATATGACCGACAGAAGGGCGACCGAGGTGAAAAAGGTTTACCGTCTGGCTGAGGTGGCGCGGGAAAAACTGCATTACGTGTATACGGGGAATTGTTGATGATTGACTGGTTCTGAGGAACGGGAATGGAAGTAAAGAGCTTTTTCAAATATATACTGGACAATTTTGATATGATCTATGAGCTCTTTGGGCTTGTGATCATACTTCTTGTCAGTGTACATATTTCCAACAGGATCAAGCGGATGACACTGGTCATCGTGCTTCTTCTTTTGGCGGAGCTCATGGCATTCAATCTGGAAAAGTGGACGCAGACCTTTGAACATGTGAGTATGCTGCGGCCCTTCCTCACGGCCTGTGTGTATTCCATGTATCCGTTCATTCTGATCGGTGTTATGCAGCTGATCACGCCGCATGCAATGTCCGCAAAAAGAATGCTCCTTCTGATGCTGCCGGCCCTGATCAGTATTCCGATGTATTTTACCAGCCAGTGGACGCATCTTGTCTGCTGGTTCAACAAGGACAATAACTACTTGGGCGGCCCCTTAAGTCGCTGGCCCTATTATGTGTTTGCTTATTATATTCTCCGGTTTCTGGTTCAAAACATTATCTATTTCCAGAAATACAGCCGGATAGACCGCCTGATCATCGCATACATTGTTTTCGGAGCCG
>CACYDN010000012.1 GCA_902773185.1 uncultured Lachnospiraceae bacterium
ACATTGATCTCTGCCGTATTGGTAACCGATAACTGGGAAAGGTCGGCACTGGCATAGAAATCATCCGGCGTCATCCGTTCCACTGTGGAACGGGGTCCTTTTACGCTGACATCTACGGTCTCTCCGTTGGTTACGGTATAGATCTGACCCAGCTTTTCCAGATCATCGCCATGCAGCTGTTCCACCGGAATGCCGCGGATGGTCTTTGTTACCATATAGTCATCCACATTGACAACGATCAGCCAGATGATCACAGCCAGAAGGATTGCCAAAAGCTTCAGCCAGAGGTGTTTCAGGAGGTTTCCCTTAAACGTTTTCATGCTTACGGCCTCCCTTCCTGCTCTTCTTACTCTTTCCGATCTTTTTCGGTTCTTCTTCCGGACCGGAAATCTTCTGGAGCTGTTTTCTGAGACCGTCCTCATCGAGATCACGGTAAAGCGTTCCCATATATGCCACCGTCACGCCGCCCGTCTCCTCTGAGACGATGATCGTCATACTGTCCGATACCTCACTGATACCGAGACCCGCTCTGTGCCTTGTGCCCAGATCCTTCGTGATGTCACTCCGCTCCGTGAGCGGCAGGTAACAGGTGGCCGCCACCACGCGGTTTTTGCGGATCAGGATTGCACCATCATGGAGAGGTGTATTCTTTTCAAATACATTGACAAGGAGCTGATGGGAAATGGTGGCGTCCACCTGGATTCCCGTGCTCTCGATTTCTCCGAGCGGTGTCATCTGCTCAATCACAATGAGGGCGCCGGTCTTCGCCATGGAAAGCTGGGTCGCTGTTTTAACCAGCTCGTAAACCGATTTTTCCGAAAGTCTGGCACCGAGTTCCCGGTCGGACTCAATATTGATAATATTCTTTAAGATCTTCTTGCGGCCCAGTTCATCGAGCGCATGCCGAAGCTCCGGCTGGAACAGAATGATAAAGGCCAGTACGATTACATTGACAAGTTTTTTAGCCAGCCAGAGAACCGTATTCATGTGGAAAAGCGCTGCCAGGCCCACAAAGATCAGCACGACAAGAATACCCTTTAAAAGGGTCCAGGCCCGACTGGTCTTGAACCAGAGAAGGATATGATACAGAACATATGCAATTATGATGATGTCGAGGACATCCGACCAGGTTGGTTTCGGAACATAAAACCAGTCAAAATAAGCCCTCAGCCATGACCAAACTCTGTCCATGGCGCCTCCTCACAGCATTCGTCTCTGTTACTCTGTTATTCTTCCGCTTCGCCGCTCTGCCGCCCGCCGTGCTACAGCCGCGCTGTCAATCGGCGCGGTTTCATCTTCCGCCATAGGCGCTCTCATCGGACGCTGGACGCGTTCATCATTAATTGCCCGTGAGCGATAACGCCTTTTTTCATTGCCAAGCTTCGGCACAGCCTTGACGTAATAGAAATAATCATCGTCTTCAAATTCGACATGCTCCGTATGTTTGTAATCCAGAACGCCCTTCAATATTCGGACAATTGCCGCTACGATCAGGCCGACCAGTACACCAAAGAACATGTTTGCGGTATCCGGCTTCACCTTCATGATCTTACCGACGATCACATACACCAGAGGAGAAAGCACGGCGCAGGCACCTACGCCCACGTAACGGAAATACTTGTAAGGAAGCTTGAAGAGTACCATGGAGATGAGAATGACCAGCATAAAGGTGACGCCCAGAAGGATCAGCTCCTGATTGCGGATTACATTCTCTGTCAGATACTTAAACACTTCGACCTTATCCGGATCCTCCGCCACAGCAAGCATATGCTTCAGCTCACCCGCACTGACAGAAAACTGATACAGGAAAAGACCGATAAATGCAGGCAGCGCACCGGCCGCACCAACTGTGACCAGAATAATCAGCGGTGCCGCAAACTTCAGATGCAGAAGGATCAGGATGGGGATGAGCAGGACAATATCGCTCTCCCGTGAAAAGAACCTGGTATAAACACAGTAGATCAGCAGGAAGAACACACAGAACGCGAGGCCCACCATCGTGGAAATAGAAAAGCATTCCGAAGCCATGACGGCGCCTGCCGCAAAGAACATGAAACCTTCCGGCATAAGTGCACAAAGAAGCGAAAGAAGCAGGGTGAAGGATTTCATGTTAACGAGTTCAAAATAACCGTACATATGACGGATGGAAATGAATACCGCCAGACACCAAACGATTCGGAGGGCGGGAGCCGATATTTCATCGTACTTACGAAGAAAATCCCGTATTTGATTTCGGATATGTATAAATTGCTTCATGATTTAGGTGTGTTCTCCTTTCGGGCTTCTTCGCGGATCTCGGCGCTGGCCAGGATCTTATCCAATTCCGGATCATCATTTCCGATATTGGAACTTACTTTGATCGGGTACTGCCTGCTTCTTCTTACAACAACGCCTCGCTCCTCGCGTTTATAGACGCGGATGAGTCGCCTGAGGTTTCGGTTATATCGGACGAGGCCGGGCTTCACCCGGTAAAACCGGATGGAAAAAACCACGAAGGAATACACAAAGAAGACACCAAGCACAGCCACATAGCCAAGCATGAGCCCGGACATCACCTTGAAATAATCCATGGTATAGGCATCCATCAGAAGCTTTTCAAAGCGTACCGCAATGTAGATTCCCACGACCAGCCAATAGCAGATTGTCGTGACAACCATTGTCTTCAGACAGTTATATTTTACGTAGTCCTCCTTGAAGTATCGGCTCATTACAAGATTCCGGTTTCCTTCCTTCTTCTCGTAGATGGCGATCTGGGTCATGAGGCGGACTTTTTCTTTGTCTACCATATCGTATCTTCTTTCTTTAAAAATGAAGGTAATGTATTGCTTCGCAATTCTTCGCACTCAGTGCTGATGTTTTTAATTGCGCGACTATTGCGCAGAATGCTTATTCGAGAGTACAGTTCAAAAAACGTAGGCGTAGCGGGCTACGCTGAGGATTTTTGAGCTGTGCTATTCGGATAAGCAGACAAGTAATAGTCGTGCTAATTAGAAACAGAAGCACTGTGTTCGTGCGGGGATTGCATGCGAGTCCTCGTTTTTTTGCAAGCACAAAACGAGGACTCGCATGAATCCCCTGTGTATCATCATACCTTAATATTGAAAAAAATACAAGCAACTTCATAATGTTAAGTGAATCGTCATTTTTCCTTCTTGAATATACAACGGAATTATGCGAGAATAGAGATGACACACCAGTTTTGCATAACATTTTTAAGGAGGCTATTATGGCTAAAAATTATTTTGATTTTTCCGGACAGGTTGCCATCGTAACAGGCGCATCCACCGGGCTCGGCGTACAGATGGCAAAAGCGCTTGCCAATCAGGGCGCCAATATAGTCTGCATCGCAAGAAGGCAGAACCTGATTGATGAAGTCGCCAAAGAAATATCCGACACCTTCGGTGTTAAGGCAATCGGCATCCGCTGCGATATTACCGATACCGAAAGCGTGGATGCTGCCGTTGACCAGGTTCTTAAGGAGTTCGGCCGCATCGATATTTTGATCAACAATGCCGGTACCGGTGCGGTCGCTCCCGCTGAAGATATCACCGATGACCAGTTCTACAACGAGCTGAACATTGACCTCTTCGGCTCCTTCCGCGTTGCCCGCGCGGTTGTGAAAAAAGCTATGATTCCCGCGAACTACGGCCGGATCATCAACATTGCATCCATGTACGGCATGGTCGGCAACAAGGTTGCCCCCTGTTCTCCCTACCATGCGGCAAAGGGCGGTGTTGTAAACCTGACCCGCGGTCTCGCCGCTGAATGGGGCAAGTACAATATTACCGTGAATGCAATCTGCCCCGGTTATTTCTACTCCCCGCTCACCAAGGAAACACTGGACAGCGAATTCTTCCAGGCAAACGCCCGGACCATGATTCCGCTTTCCCGTTACGGCAACGAAGGCGAGCTGGATACGGCAACGCTCTTCCTGGCCGCTCCGGATTCCGCTTATGTAACCGGCGTCATCCTTCCTGTAGATGGCGGATATACGTCCATGTAAAAGAGGGCACTGTTCCTGCCAAGCAGAAAATCCCCGGCTCGAGGCCGGGGATTTTTGTATATGCACGCCCCCTTGGCAGGCGGGCGATGCCTGCGATCGACAAGGAGTTCCATCACACTGTCCGATCATCCGTCTGTGTATTTATATCTTCTCAGCTTTCTGCCGGAGACCAGGCAGATCTGGATTCCCAGAACACCTAGGATAAACATCATAAGCGCCGCGCCGGAGCCCTTTCCACTTCCGAACAGCCGCGTCCATATACCGTTTCTGCCGGTCATGAACGGTTCGCACACCTCATCCACCATAAATCCGCCCATCAGAAGGCCGATCGGGATGGTAAAGAACTGCAGCGTATTTCTGCACGCATATACCCTTCCCTGCAGATCCGCGGGAACCGTATTCCGCATGATCACATTCTGATTCGTGCTCATGACAGGAACCAGGATCCATCCGAGCACCTGTCCAAAGCACCAAAACACCGGATTCCCGGAAAACGCGAGAACAAAATTCTCGGTTCCGAGCGAAAACAGCATGGTCAGATAGATCACCTTGACGCGGTCCTTCGGCTTTGGCATTACCGTGGCCAGGATGCTTCCGAAAACCATGGCGATCCCGGAGCAGGATGTAACGATCCCCAGGACATTGTTGCCGCGTTTCGGTATGATCAGCGCCGGCAGCACAGCGTCAAACGCGGATGCCACCAGATTCACCCCCGACATAAAGAGGATCACATGCAGGATCAGCGGGGTTTGCTTCAGATATACCAGGCCTTCCTTTGCAAGCTGCAGAACGCTTTCTTCCCTTGCTTTCTCGTTTTCCACCTTCGGGATCCGGATGAACAGCGCCAGCGTAACAAACGCGACCACGAAGGACGCGAGATCCACCGCGATCACCGCATTCAGTCCCGCCAGCCCGTAGAGTGCCGCCTTCATTGGCGGCGGTTATTCTGTTACCTGCTTCACATCCAGGATTACGGTCATCTCCTTCTTTCTGTCCTTGAATCCTTTGATCGTGATACTGTCCCGGTCAAAGGCCATCGCCTCAATGCACTGGCTCCCGGATGCCGTATCAATAAGAAGATATCTCTTTCCTTTCCGGTCAATGCAGATACAGAAAAATCCCTTCGGGTACCTTAGACGGTAAACAGAGTTAATA
>CACYDN010000013.1 GCA_902773185.1 uncultured Lachnospiraceae bacterium
ATACCTGTACACTGCTTTCTAAGCAGCTACTCTTCTACTCATCTGCCTGGTGCTTCCGTTTTTAATTAACACGACTATTTTTTGCCTGCTTATCCGAATAGCACAGTTCAAAAATCCTCAGCGTAGCCCGTGCTTTTCTTATACACGCTACTCCCTTCGGAATCTCCAATCATTACAGCAGCTCTTTGAGCACCGAAAACGCCTCCGGCAATGTTTCTTCCGCAACCTCCGAATAATTCAAGATAAATGTATGGGTCGCGGGATTTTGATTGAGATGATCGTACGCCGAAAGCGGGATCATCCGGATACCCTTCTTGGCCATCTCTTCCTGAAGAGCCCTGTCATCCTTCTCCGTATGGAAGCGGAGCGTGAAATGAAGCCCGCTTTCCTCCTCCTGAACGGTCAGCTTTTCCGCAAGCCCGCTCTCCGTCAGCGCCAAAAGAACATTGCTCCGCTTTTTGGCATAAAAAAGGCGCATGCGGTTAATGTGCCTTTCGAAATATCCCTCCGAAAGAAATGCTGCCAAGGTATACTGCACCAGATTCGGCACTGTGCAGGAATAAAACTGAAGTTTTTCCCGGAACAGCTTTGCCAGATGAAACGGCAGTACCATGTAGCTCACACGAATAGTCGGGGAAAGCGACTTGGAAAATGTATTGATATAAATAACCTTCTCGTTATTATCTATGGAAAACATGGTCGGAATCGGTTTTCCCGAAAGACGAAATTCACTGTCGAAATCATCCTCGATTATATATCGTTCCGAAGAAACGGATGAATCCTCTATCTTCTTTTCCGAAAAGGAAGTTGTTGTATCAGGGGATATTTTTTGCCCATCCGATGCCCACTGCAGAATCTCATGGCGGCGCCTGACCGGCATCGTGATGCCTGTCGGAAAATGATGCCCCGGGCTGATATGCGCCACATCCGCACCTGTTTCAAGGAGTTCATCCGGCAAAATGCCCTGCTCATCCATCCCCGCGAAGCAGATCTTCGCACCGTTCATCCTGTAGATTTCCGCAGCCTTTTTGTATCCGGGGTTCTCCAGACAATAGACCTTGTCCCGGCCGATCAGTTGCAGGATGAGCCCATACAGATACTCTGTTCCGGCACCCACCACAATCTGATCCGGATCCGCTAACAGGCCACGGAAGGAACCCAGATGCCCGGCGATGGCATCCCTGAGAGGACGGATCCCCGTGGGCGGCGATGGCGTAAGTAATGCTGTCCTATCCTCCGCTAAAACGCGCCGCGTAAGCTTCGTCCATACCGAAAACGGAAAGCGTTCCGGGGAAACATGGTTGCCCGAAAGGTCCCAGCGTACCTCAGCTTTCTTAGCAGGAGGATTATCCGATTGATTCGGATTTGTCTCTTGTACATTTACAATGGAACCGATCCGCGATGTGCTCTGATTCCCATTCGTTTTTCCTAATTCTGTATGTTGAAATTTAATCTGTATATCGGTATTGTGTATATCCGAATTTTCTTCTCGCAGAAACGACCGGATATCCGTTACAAAGTATCCCCTCTTTTCCTGCGCATACAAATAGCCCTCACTGATCAGCTGCTGATACGCGGTTTCCACCGTAATCACGCTGATCCCGAGGTTTTTCGCCAGGCTCCGCTTGGAAGGGAGCTTTTCATCCGCTGCAAAACGTCCCGCCTCAATATCCCTTTTGATAAACGCGGTCAGCTGCTCATACAGCGGTTTCTTATTGTCCGAAAACACATAGGTGATCATGAAAAGATTTTAGCATTCCACTCTCTAAACATCAACACGATTATTATCATTGCAATTCACCATTGCAGGAAACAGCAAATCAGAGAACCGGGCCGCAGTCACATAATATGACTGCGGCCCGGTTCTTCATAATATGGGTCCGGACGATGAACGGTAATCAATAATCACCGTCCGAACAATCTACGAAAGGATCTCTCTTATAAAAACTTGCGGTTGAGTAGTTTGTATTGTAAATAAATCTCTGCAGGAAGGTCACAAGCTGGCCTCTTGTACAATCCTGTCCCCGGCCAAACTCTGTATCGCTGATACCGGTTGTGATACCGTATTTCGCTGCCCAGGTAATGGCATCGTAATAGTATCCGCTACGCTTCACATCGGTAAAGCCATATTCCGCATGGTCCTCTGCCGTTACAACGGGAGAGCCTGCCGCCCGATACAAGAAGGTCACGCACTGCTCTCTCTTGCAAACATCCTTGGGACCAAACTGTCCGGCTTTGCTTCCGGTATAACCTGTGGTGATGCCGTTCTCTGCCGCCCACATAACTGCCTTATAATAATAAGCACTCTTCTTTACATCACTGAACTGCGTAATCCTCGTGGGCTCCGGACAGCCGAACGAACGCCAGAGGAAGGTAACAAACTGCGCCCTTGTACATCCGTTTTTCGGTTCAAACGTCGTATCCGAGGTTCCTGTCGTAATTCCCTTATCCAACGCCCAGCTGACCGCTTCACAGTAGTAGGCGGATTTTTTCACATCTTCAAATTGCTTGATATAAACCTTGTAAATCAGGTCTATACAATTACCGAATTTATCTATGATCCGGCATCTGTAGGTTTCATTCTCGATTACCGAATCGATTGTGTAACTGTCAGTAAATGCATTCAAACTATTC
>CACYDN010000014.1 GCA_902773185.1 uncultured Lachnospiraceae bacterium
AACCCGGTTGAGGTTCTCGGCGAGAACGGTAAGGTGAAGGGTGTCCGCTGCCAGAAGATGGAGCTTTCCGATCCGGATGAGAGCGGCAGAAGAAAGCCGGTTCCGGTGGATGAATTCACCGAGTTTGAGGCTGACTGCTTTATCGTGGCAATCGGCACATCTCCGAACCCGCTGATCAAGGCGACCACAGACGGTCTCGATACCGAGAAGTGGGGCGGCATCAAGGCGGACGAGAGCGGTGCAACCTCCCGTCCTGGCGTATTTGCCGGCGGTGATGCGGTAACCGGCGCAGCGACTGTTATCCTTGCCATGGGTGCAGGCCGCACCGCAGCAGCAGCGATGGATGCTTATATCAAGAGTAAGGCATAAAAGAGTTTATAATGCCCCTCCAGGACGTCTGACGTAACGGAGGGGCTTATACTTATTTCAAGCTTGAGAGATAGTGTTGGCAACAAAAATGGATGAAAAAGTAAAAATTGTTGCCGGGAAGCTTGAAAAAAGTAAATTGAGAGAAAAGAGGGTAATAGATATGGGAAATAAAGACATTATTCAGGAATTTGATTCTCACGTGGCAGGCTCCTACGGCCGGCTTCCGATTTCACTTGCTAAGGGGGCGGAAGGGGAAACCGTGGACGCGGACGGAAAAGAATATATTGATTTCGGAAGCGGCATCGGTGTGAATTCGCTGGGCTTCTGTGATAGCGAGTGGGTTGAGGCAGTGACAAAGCAGGTGGCAACACTGCAGCATACCTCCAACTATTACTATACCGGTGTGCAGGCGGATTTCGCTGCGGAGCTCTGTGCCATCACAGGCTATGAAAAGGTGTTCTTCGGCAACAGCGGCGCCGAGGCCAATGAGTGCGCCATGAAGGTTGCCCGGAAATACAGCTTTGACAAGTACGGCAAGGGGCGCGGTACCATCATCACGCTGGTGAATTCCTTCCATGGCCGGACCATGGAAACGCTGGCTGCAACCGGCCAGGATGTGTTCCATAACTTCTTTTTCCCGTTTCCGGAGGGCTTTAAGTATGTGCCCGCAAATGATCCGGCGGCGCTTGCGGATGCGATAGATGATACGGTCTGCGCTATCATGATCGAGTATATTCAGGGCGAAGGCGGCGTGAATGTGCTCTCGCAGGAGTTTGTGGATGCGGTCTTCCAAATTGCTGAAGAAAAAGATATTCTCGTGATCGCGGATGAGGTTCAGTCCGGAGTCGGAAGGACGGGTAAGTTCCTCGCCGGCGAACACTTTGGTAAAAAAGCGGATATTGTTAGCCTTGCAAAGGGTATTGCGGGCGGTCTTCCCATGGGCGCATGCCTTATGAACGGGAAGACGGCGGGCGTTCTGACGCCCGGTACCCACGGGTCCACCTTCGGCGGCAATCCGGTTGTCTGTGCCGGCGGACGCGTTGTACTGAAAAGAATGCAGGAACCCGGCTTTTTGGATGGCGTCGCTGAAAAGGCGGCTTATATCCGGGAGAGGCTCGAGGCCATGCCGGGTGTGGTAAGTACCAGCGGCATCGGTCTCATGATCGGCATCACACTCGCGGACTACCCGGATGGAACAAAGCGGGATGCACTTAAGCTGAAGGAGCAGGCACTCGAAAAGGGCCTCCTCGTCCTTACGGCGAAGGAAAAGCTGAGACTGCTTCCGCCGCTCACGCTGACCGGGGAAGAAATCGACAAGGGCCTGGACATTCTCGCAGGTATTCTGGCATAAATTAGCAAGGCAAGGTGGTTCCAAAGGGACCGGATGAAGTGAAAAAAAGTATTGACATTTTCCTCGAGGTGTCCTACAATAAATCGCAACTGAATAAAAGAAACCGTTGATGCGGAGATAAAACTGAGAGATGTGCATTACAGAGAGTGGAACATTTGATGAGAGTTCTGCGGTAACAGCTTAGTAAATGGACCGCTGAGGGCATGGTCAAATCCTTCGGGAGAGTATTCCATGACGTGGGTCGTGCGTGAAGCGACAGAGATATAAATGCGTGAGCAGAGTATCTTGCAGAGTGTGGTAGTTTTTACCGAATTAAGGTGGCACCGCGGAAAAAGTAGATTCCGTCCTTAATCTGAGTATTCAGATTAAGGACTTTTTGTTTTACTATGAAAGAGTTCTCCACAGACAATCAGATGAATGCGATTGCGGGAGTGCGTTAGTGCGGAGCAATCGACTTTCATAGTATGAATTTTGAAGAAACTACATGTGTGAAATAAAGATCAGGGAGGTACAAAAAATGATCGATCAATTATCCGTGTTTACAGAGAACACAAAGGGCGCAATGATGAAGATGTCGAAGCTTATTTCCGATGCGGGGATTGACATCTACAACGTGGTAACAAATGACAGTGCGGAGTTCGGTATCGTCCGGATGCTTGTGACAGAGCCGGAAAAAGCGGCAAAGCTTCTGCAAGGCAGCGGTTACATGTGCAAGCTGGACAAGGTGATCGGCGTTGAGATTTCCGATGAGGTCGGCAGTCTCACAAAGCTGCTCACGGATATCTACGACAGCAACATCAGCATTGATTACATTTACGTATCCTACAGCCGCGACTTCAAGCTTCCGCTGGCTGTGCTGCGGATCACGAATTACGAAGAGGTCGAGATGAGCCTGCAGGGCAGAGGTTACAAAACCGTTTGAGGTATCGATTATGAATATTAGACCAACACTCGAAGAATTAAAAAAACTTGACACCGGCAAATACACTGTTGCACCGGTGGCATGCGAGATCCTTTCGGATTTCATCATGCCGATCGAGGCGCTTCGGATTCTGAAACATGTTTCCGCCCATGCTTACATGCTTGAGTCGGCGCAGGCCAATGAAACCTGGGGCAGATACACATTCCTGGGGTATGAGCCGAAGCTTGAGGTTACCTGCATCAACGGGGACATGAAGGTCGGTGATGTGAGCTTTCATACGGACAATCCGACGCAGTATCTGAGGCAGATCCTTTCGGAGTATAAGAGCCCGCGATATTCATTTCTGCCACCCTTTACGGGCGGGCTGGTAGGTTACTTCTCCTACGATTATCTGAAGTACAGTGAGCCGGTTCTGCAGAAGGATGTCAGGGACGAAAATGAGTTTAAGGATGTGGACCTGATGCTCTTTGACAAGGTTATCGCATTCGATAACGTAAAGCAGAAGATCATCCTGATCGTGAATGTGAAGCTGAAGGATCTGGATACCGAGTATAACCGGGCCATGAGTGATCTGCATGCTTTAGCTGAGCTTTTGCAGAAGGGCGAGAAATTCACGGCATCCGCGGGACATATCCTTGGCGAGTTTCATCCGCTGTTTAACAAAGAGCAATACTGCGAGATGGTGGAAAAGGGCAAGGGCTACATCTACGAGGGTGATATCTTCCAGATTGTTCTTTCGAACAGGTTGGAGGCGCCGTTTGAAGGAAGTCTTCTGGATACCTACCGGCACCTCAGGACGATCAATCCATCGCCGTACATGTTCTATTTCTCGGGAACGGACGTAGAGGTCGCGGGCGCTTCACCGGAGACGCTGGTGAAACTCAAAAACGGCGTGCTGCATACATTTCCGCTTGCGGGGACGAGGCCCCGGGGCGAAAGCGCCGAAGAGGATAAACGCCTCGAGACGGAGCTTCTCGCAGATGAAAAGGAGCTGGCGGAGCACAACATGCTGGTGGATCTGGGAAGAAACGATCTCGGAAGAGTCAGCAAGTTCGGCAGCGTAACGGTGGAAAAATACATGGAGGTTCTCCGGTTCTCACACGTGATGCACATTGGATCGACGGTGAGGGGCGAGATTCGGGACGATAAGGATGCGCTCGATGCCATCGAGGCTGTGCTTCCGGCCGGAACGCTTTCCGGTGCGCCGAAGATCCGCGCATGCCAGCTGATCGATCTTCTGGAAAACTGCAAGCGGGGCATTTACGGCGGTGCAATCGGGTACATCGATTTTACCGGTAATATGGATACGTGTATTGCCATCCGGATTGCCTATAAGAAGAACGGTAAGGTTTTTGTCCGGAGCGGCGCCGGTATCGTGGCTGACAGTGTTCCCGAAACGGAATTCCAGGAGTCACTGAATAAGGCCGGGGCGGTGATCCGGGCTATCGAAGAGGCCGGAAAGACGGAGCTTTAATCTGTGAAATGATGCAAATCCATGACCTGAAAAGGAGGTTTCCATGGTACTTCTGATCGATAATTATGACAGCTTTTCCTACAATCTGTACCAGATGGTTGGGAAAATTCTGTTCGATACATATGAAGCGGATCCTGCGGAAGCAGATCCGGAGAAGCTGATCCGTGTAATCCGGAATGATGAAATGACGGTGGAAGAGATTAGGGCTCTGGCGCCGGAGCGGATCATCCTTTCGCCGGGACCGGGAAAGCCGGCGGATGCCGGCATATGCGAGGATGTGGTAAGAGAGCTTGGCGGAGAAATTCCCATCCTGGGCGTATGTCTGGGCCATCAGGCCATCTGCGAGGTGTTTGGCGCAACAGTGACGCATGCGAAGCGGCTGATGCACGGCAAGCAGTCCGTGTGTGAACTGGATGCGGATTCCCCGATCTTCCGGGATATGGAAGGCCTTTCCCAGCCTGTTGCGCGCTACCATTCACTCGCAGCAAAGGAGGAAACGCTCCCGGCTGAGCTGAAGGTCATTGCACGCGCCACGGATGATGATGAAATCATGGCGGTGCAGCATGTGACGAAGTCCATCTACGGCCTGCAGTTCCATCCGGAATCCATTCTTACCCCGGCGGGAGAGAAAATGCTGAGGAATTTTCTTGGTTAACGGGGCGGATTGGTTTCGAATCCGCAAATGATATTTTGGAAATCGAACTGTGAAATATAATAGAAATAGATAGTTTGAAAAAAATAGCCTGTTGCAAGGAGGACAGAAAGATGATTAAGGAAGCAATTGAAAAAATTGTAAACAAGATGGACCTCACCTACGAGGAGGCCTACACGGTCATGAACGAGATCATGAGCGGTGATACGACGCCGACCCAGAATGCAGCGTTCCTGGCAGCTCTTTCCACAAAGAGTGCCAAGGCAGAGACCAAGGATGAAATCGCAGGCTGTGCAGCGGCTATGCGTGACCATGCGATCCCTGTTGATACGGGTATGGAAATCTTTGAAATCGTGGGAACGGGCGGCGATAACGCGCAGAGCTTTAACATCTCCACCACATCCGCTATGATTGCGGCGGCGGGCGGCATGAAGGTGGCGAAGCACGGAAACCGCGCGGCTTCTTCGAAGTGCGGAACGGCGGACTGCCTCGAAGCACTGGGTGTGAACATCCAGCAGGATCCGGATAAGTGCGTGGAAATGCTGAACGAAGCAGGCATGTGCTTCTTCTTTGCGCAGAAGTATCATACTTCCATGAAGTATGTTGGTCCGATCCGCAAAGAGCTTGGCTTCCGGACGGTGTTTAATATCCTTGGTCCTCTGACGAATCCGGGAAGACCCACCCGCATGCTTCTCGGTGTGTATGATGAATATCTTGTTGAACCGCTGGCACAGGTTCTGGCGGATCTCGGCGTGAAGCGCGGTATGGTTGTGTTCGGACAGGATAAGCTGGATGAAATTTCCATGAGCTCGCCGACCACGGTTTGCGAGATCAAGGATGGATGGTACCGCACCCGCGTGATCCGTCCGGAGGATTTTGGTTTTGCTGCCTGTCAGAAGAGCGAGCTGGTAGGCGGAACGCCGGAGGAAAATGCGGCCATTACACGTGCCATCCTTGCAGGCGAGGAGCGCGGTGCGAAGCGGAATGCAACACTTCTCAACGCCGGTGCATCCCTGTATATCGGAGAAAAGGCAGCGTCCATGGAAGAGGGTGTGAAGCTGGCGGCTGAGCTCATCGATTCCGGAAAAGCTACTGCGGTGCTGGAAAAGATGATTGAGGTGAGCAACCGGTAGTGCTTGCTGTTTTCCCTCTGATTAGAAGTGCATTTACCTGCCTGAGCTTACAAAATAAAAACGCAA
>CACYDN010000015.1 GCA_902773185.1 uncultured Lachnospiraceae bacterium
ACAGAGGAGGCTACAACCGAGGCAGCATCCGAAGAGTAAAAGGGGAAAAACAGCAGGCAACACAAAGAAAAATATAATTGGGGCCGATTTACCAGTCGGCCCCTTTTTGCAGAATAGCAGTTCAGTTATTTCAGAAACGATGAAATGCGGGTAACCATCGAACCGGGAGAATTTATGGCTTCAGAGGATAAAAAGAAAAAGGCGGCATCCGGCGTGATCAAAGCGGCGACCATCATGGTCGTGGCCAATGCGGCGTCCAGTATACTGGGCTATGTGAGGAATATCCTGATTTCCTCCAAGTTCGGTATGGGCATCGAGAGTGATGCCTATTACGCGGCATTTACCATTCCAGATCTTCTATATTCCATATTGGTGGGCGGCGGACTCAGCTCCGCTTTTATTCCCGTGTTCAGTGCCTACATTAATGAGAAACGGGAAAAAGAAGGCTATAAGATGGCCAGCATCATCTTCAATATAGTCATGGTGGTCGTTTCCTTCTTCTGTGTGATCGGTATTATTTTCGCCCCGCAGATTCTGCCGCTCATTGTGCAGTTCGATAAGGGCGGTCCGGAATTCTTCCACCTGACGGTGAAGCTGACCCGGATCATGTTCTTCCAGTGCTTTTTCATGTGTCTGACAGGTATCTGCATGGGTATCCTTCAGGCTTATAAGGATTTTGCACCGCCGTCTCTGGGTGCGGTGTTCTACAACGTGGCGATCATTGTTGTGGGTCTTGTTCTTCTGCAGATGGGCTTCGGCATCACCGGTTTCTCCATCGGTGTTGTTGTGGGTGCGATCGTGAACTTTGCCATTCAGATCAATCCGATCCGGAAAAAAGGATTCATCTATTCACCGGGCATCGATCTCAGACACGAGGGCGTCCGGAAATTCTTCCGGCTCTTCTGGCCCATGCTTCTCGGCGTCTCGGTTTCCCAGCTGAACCTGATCGTAAACAGGTATTTCGGATCCGGCGAAGGGGAAAGCGTTCTTTCTTCCATGCAGAACGCCCAGAGTATCATGCAGCTGCCTATCAATATTTTCGGCTGGTCCGTAGCCCTTTCCGTCTTCCCCACAATGGTGGAGCATTACGGCGGCGGGGATGTGGATTCCTACAAGGCGGATATTTCCATGGGTGTCAGGAATGTTGTTTTCCTGACGCTTCCGGCCACGGCTGGTATCATTGCCATGCGGGTTCCACTGATCCGGGCCATGTATTCCCAGGGGGAATTCGATCCGGAGCATGTACCGATGCTGGCAACCCTTCTGATGTTCTACAGTATCGGTATCGTCGGCTATTCCGTCCGCGGCGTTCTGCTTCAGGGCTTTTATGCGGTACAGGAAACCGTTACGCCGGTCAAGATCAACATTTTTATTCTTTTGCTGAATACGGTTCTTTGTTATATTCTCGTATATTTTGCGGGTGCGAACGGCCTGGGTATGGCTTATTCTGCAGCCGGTTTCGCAAGTATGTCTCTTCTGGCCTTTTTCCTGCATCGGAAGGTCGGACAGATTCGGGGAAGGGAAATCCTTTTCTCCTGCTTTAAGATGCTGATTGCCTCGGCCATCATGGCAGCGACCATTATGTGCCTGATTCCCATCCTGGAGAATATTTTCCCGGTGGAGAGAAAGCTGAACCAGCTGATCGAAATCATGATCCTGTTTGGCGCGGGCATTGTAAGCTATCTGGTGATGGCAATCGTCCTCCGGATGAAGGAGCTTACCGTGGTCCTGGAGACCTTCGGCAGAAAGTTCGGCCGGAAGAAGGGCTGATGTGATAAAAGAGGTTGAAGCCTGAGTCAAAAAGTGACAAAATAGGAATGTAGGATTATTTCAATGAATCGCGCGGGGGTCTATGCATGGTTTTTGAAGAATACATGATGGAACGAGACGGTTTTTCGGGCTGCTACGCAGCACCGGATGATGCCGATAAAAATACAAAAGCTGTGATCGTCATGTCCTGTGAGGAGCGTGGCGGCTTTTCCGGCAGGATGGCAGCGGAGCGTTTTGCGGAATACGGCTTTGCGGCGCTCGCCGTGAACCTTTCGGGCGTGAAGGGCATGCCCGAGACACCGGACCGGATCCCGCTCGAAATCTTTGCGCCTGTGATCCGTATCCTGAAGGAAGGAAAGGGCTTTACGTCCATCAGTACCTACGGAGTGTCCACGGGTTCTGTGTTTGCGGCTCTGGCCGCGCGGTATTATCCCGGCATGGAAAAGGTAATCCTTGTTTCTCCGACGCATGTTGTCCCCGGCAGTGCATCGAAGAAAAAGAAGAAGGACGCCTGGCATTCCATGGCTACCATGGACGGAGAGGAGCTCCCCTTCGTACCGGTGGATTTTTCCGCCAGAAAGCCGGAGAAGACTTATAAGGATGAGGATACCGGCCGTGAGGGACTCGGTATGTGGTTCAGCTACAGCGATGCCTATGATGCGCGGGAAAATGTGGAAAAGGCCTATCTCAGGCTGGAGGAGACCGGGGCGGATATTCTGCTTCTCGCCAGCATGCAGGATGAAATGTGGCCGGCCGATTATTCTATAAAATATATGAAGCGGCGCCTGGAGCGCAGCGATTATGATAAGGATGTTCGCGTGGTGCTTTACGAGAAGGGAAGCCACCTTCTGGGCGTCATGCCGAACAGAAAGAAATACCCGCAGGTTTACCGCAAGATTCCGTCACTCAGTAAGGTGTTCCGGAATCTGAAGGAGAGCCGGGCCGAGAGCTTTGTGGCTCTCCGCCGTTCGGAAAAAGAGGTGATCCGTTTTCTGAAGGGACGTGAGGAAACGGAAGAGAAATAAACGTATGCATCAGGAATACGAAACTTCTGAAAGTACCATAAGAGGTGACAAACTATGACAATTCGCGAAGAAGTAAAGAAGATGAAACTGGAAGCGCCTGTTCTTGCGGCGTCGTCCGCCGATATCAGGAGTGCGGCACTGCTTCTGATCAAAGAAAACCTGGAAAAGCATGCGGCGGAGATCTTTACGGAAAACGGAAAGGATCTTGCAAAGGCAGCGGAAACAGGTGTACCGGCGGCCATTGTAAAGCGTCTGAAATTCGATGAGAAAAAGCTTCAGGATGTTGCGGCCGGACTGGTTCAGCTGGCAGCCCTTCCGGATCCGCTGGGAAAGAAAACCCTTTCCCGTGAGCTGGATACCGGCTTTGTTCTGACCAGAGTGACCTGCCCCATCGGTGTGATCGGCGTGATCTTTGAAGCGCGGCCGGACGCACTGGTGCAGATTTCTTCACTTTGCATCAAAAGCGGCAACTGCGCCGTTCTGAAGGGGGGCAAGGAGACAACCTACACCAACCGGATACTCTTTACCATCATCCGGGACAGTGTGATCGCAGCGGGGCTTCCCGAACACAGCCTTCTGCAGGCAGAGCAGCATCAGGAAATCGATGAGCTCCTCGAATGCGATGACTGCGTGGATCTGCTGATTCCCAGAGGCTCCAATGCTTTTGTACGTTACATCATGGACCATACACGCATTCCGGTCATGGGACATGCGGACGGCATCTGCCACATTTATGTGGATGCGGCAGCGGATCCGGAAAAGGCCATCCCTGTCATTCTCGATGCCAAGACCCAGTATACGGCGGCCTGCAACGCGGTGGAGACCCTTCTGGTGAACCGGAAGATCGCACCCGAATTCCTGCCCCGGCTCGATGCGGCCCTGAAGGAGGCGGGCGTTAAGCTGCGCGGTACGAAGGAAGTGACCGATATGATCGGCGGTGAGACCATCACGGATGACGTCTTCCCCGAATATCTGGATTTGATCGTTTCCGTAAAGTTGGTGGATACCGTGCAGGAAGCGGTGCTTCATATCAACCGCTTCGGTTCGCATCACACCGATGCCATCCTCACAGAGGATGCGGATATCGCAGCATATTTCATGCAGATGGTGGATTCTGCAGGCGTATATCATAACTGCTCCACGCGGTTTGCGGACGGATTCCGCTACGGCTTTGGCGCGGAGGTGGGCATCAGTACATCCAAGCTGCATGCCAGAGGACCGGTCGGTCTGGAGGGACTTGTGACCTACAAGTATCTTCTTACCGGACACGGTGAAGTCGTGGGCGATTTTGCCTCCGGAAAGCGGTCGTTCCATTTCAAGGATCTGTAATATTTCCGGTTCATCCGGCTATGACAGCGGGCGGGACAGGTTAAGGAAGCATGAAACCTGTTTTCAGGAAAAGACTGTCTAATAAAGTGGGAGAAGTAAAGAAAAATGCAATTTTCAAGCCTGATATTCGTTACAGCGTTTCTGCCTATATTTCTGATTTTTTATAAGATAGCGTCCTCATCGAAAAAAATCTCGGTGCAGAATGCCGTCTTTTTATGCTTTACATTGCTGTTCTGCTGCTTCGGCGGACTTCGAAGTGTGGTGGTTCTGCTGGTTGTTACGCTGATCGGTTACATCGGCGGACTTGCCGCGGAATCGGCTGCGGAAAGCGGCGGCGAAAGAAGAGTGTGCGGTGTGACCGTGATCATTCTGGCAGCAATCCTTGCCTGGTTCAAGTATGCGGGCTTCATCATTGACGGCGTGGTCATGCCTGCGGGTATTTCCTTCTACACCTTCAAGATGATCTCCTATGTAGCGGATGTGACCCGCGGCAAGTACGAGGCGGAAAGGAACCCGGCCTGCTTCCTGATCTACTCCGCATCCTTCCATACCGTGATGCAGGGCCCCATTGTCCGCTATGATGAAACGCGGAAACAGATTTACGACCGGAAGCTGACAGCCACCGGCTTTGCGGAGGGCTTCTATCGTTTTGTGATCGGTCTTGCCAAGAAGGTCTTGATCGCCGACGTCATCGGCTTCCAAGTCGACAAAGTGCTGGGGCCTTCCA
>CACYDN010000016.1 GCA_902773185.1 uncultured Lachnospiraceae bacterium
TGACGGATCCACCATGTCGCGTAGGTAGAGAACTTGTAGCCCTTGCGATAATCGAATTTCTCGACAGCCTTGATGAGACCCATGTTACCTTCCTGAATCAGATCCAGGAAGAGCATGCCGCGGCCGACATAACGCTTTGCAATGCTGACAACCAGTCTGAGGTTCGCCTCAGCCAGCTTCTTTTTCGCATCCTCGTCGCCGTCCTCCATCTTCATGGCAAGCTCGATTTCTTCATCCGCCGTCAGCAGCGGCACCTTACCGATTTCCTTAAGATACATCCGGACGGGATCTTCCAGACTGATTCCTTCCGGCACGGAAAGATCGATCTGGTCAAGATCGATATCCTCTTCATCATCCAGATCATCAAAGTCATCATCCGGAACGAAATCGTTGTCATCCTCCGTTACACTGAGGACATCTACCTTATTCTTTTCAAAGAATTCCAGTGCACGGGTCATGTACTCTTCATTCAAAAAGTCCGGCGTATCCCTGAAATAACGGATGATCTCGTCGTCCTGAATGACATTCTTATTCTTTTTCGCTTCACCCAGGATTTCTTCCAGCTTCTTCTGGAATAATTCCTCCGCATTCTTTCCGGCAGCCTCACTCACTGCGCCCTCAGCCGCCTTGGGAGTAACATCCTTCTTCTTTGCTGTCTTCTTAACCTTCTTTTCTTCCATGTTCCTGTTCCTTTCCGGATTTATAATACTTATTTTTTTATCTGGTGTACTAATCCAGGTTAATTCTCAAATTTCGGATCTGATTTTTCTTGCGCGCCAGTTGGATGGCATTTGCGCCCGGATTTTCCTTCTGTTCCTTCTCAATCCGCAGGATTTTCACCTTGATCACCATATCCGTGACCACCTGCCGGTAGGCTTCATCGCCCATTTCAAAGGGAAGTTCCTTCGTCAGGAGTCTGCTCACCAGCTCCTGTTCATCCGCGCCGTCAAACAGACTGACGATGGCGGCCGGAACGGCCGTCCCGGTCTCTTCCACCTGCCGGAAGATCCGTTTCGCAACAGAATGTAGCGGTTCACCGATAAAATCATCGGGCGTGATCACATCGCGAAGCTTTTGAAACAGCGTGGAATCCGCCACCATCATGGAAAGCAGATGCGCACCCGCCTCTGTTTCGGGCGGATCCTGCCTTTTCCTGCGGAGCTCGCCTCGTTCCGAAAGTTCCTCCGGCCTTCGGCTGGTTTCACCTCGTTCCGAAAGATCATCAGACCTTCGTCTGGTCAGCCCGGCCATTCCGGCGCCGGTCACTTCCCGTTTCAGAACGTCCGGATCGAGCATATATTTCCGGGCAACCGCCTCCGTATAATTGATCCGGCCGACATTATCCTCGATTTCCGCAAGAATGACCGCAGCTTCTTTCATGAAGCGGGTCTTTTCCTCCGGATCGTTCATATTATGTGCTTCCACAAGCATATCGATTTCAAACATCCGCCCGGGGATAGCATCTTTGATCCGCTCTTCGTAGGCCTCCGTCCCCTCATTCCGGATGAATTCATCCGGATCCTTATAGGGTTTCAGATTGATGACCCGCTGGCGGACACCCGCCTCCCGCAGGATCCGTATTGCCTTCAGCGTGGCATTCCTGCCTGCGCCGTCACTGTCGTAGGCCAGATAGACTTCATCCGTATATCGTTTCACCAAACCGGCATGCCCCGATGTCAGCGCCGTTCCGCAGGATGCGACGGCATTATCAAATCCCGCCTGATACTGGGAGATCACATCCATATAGCCCTCGCAGAGGATGAACCCCTTCCGCCGGGAACGCTTTGCCAGATTCAGATTAAAGAGCAGTCTGCTCTTATTATAGATTTCTGTTTCAACCGTATTGATATATTTGGGCTTTCCGTCCCCCAGGACGCGCCCGCCAAAGCCGATCACACGGCCGTTCTGGTCGGCGATGGGAACCATCACCCGGTTCCAAAAGCTGTCCGTCGGCCCTTTTTTTTCATCAAATTTCACCAGACCGGCATCCCGCATCAGTTCATCGCTGAAGCCTTTTTTCTTCAGATAGCGGTACAGATCGTCCGAATAGATATCCGCAAAGCCGAGCCCGAACCTTTGAATAGTTTCCTGTGTAAAGCCCCGCTTTTCATAATACTTTCTGCCGAGTTCACCCCGTTCGGACTTCTGCAGCAGATAGTGGAAATAGCCTGCGGCGACCTTATTCACCTCATAGAGCCTTTCCCTGTGGCTGATCTTTTTCTTTTCCTCTGCCGAAAGCTCGGATTCCGGGAGCGAAACGCCTGCCCGGTCGGCGAGCATCTTCAGTGCTTCCGGGAAGGTCAGATTATCATATTTCATTAGAAAGGTAAAGACATTTCCGCCGGCCCCGCAGCCGAAGCAGTGATACATCTGCTTTTCTCTGCTCACGGTAAAAGACGGCGTCTTTTCCGTATGAAAGGGGCAGCAGCATTTATAAGTCCGGCCGGCCTTCTTCAGGCCCACGTAACCGGAGATCACATCTACGATATCGTTCCGGCTGCGAACCTCTTCAATTGTCTCCTCCGGATAAAACAAAGCCTTTCCGCCTCCCTACTACTTGATTCCAATTTGTATATCCCGTGCAACCCCAAAATCAATAAAACGCTATGTTACACGCGTGTCCAGAAATGCGGAACAAACAGCTCCTGAAATACTTGGGTTGCGTAATTATCCGTCATTCCGGCAATATAGTCCGTTACTGCCGTGATGCCGTCCTCTTCCATCGAAATCCGGCGGTATTCCTCCGGCAGTTCATGCGGACGCTCCAGATAGTGCTCATACAGAATCTCAACAATGCGTTCCGCCTTTACTTCCTCTCCCTTTACAATGGGATTCCGGTAAAGGGTCGCAAACATGTATTTTCGCAGATCGATCAGCGCTTCCCAGACCTCATCGGAAGGGGATACCTCCGACTTCCCCATAGAATGCTCGATCACATCATGAATGATGGTATTGATCCTGTCCCGCGTAGAACGACCCAGAACATCGGTACAGGCTTTGGGAAGCTCCTCTTCGGTAAACACCCCTGCCCGGATACCATCGTCAATATCATGGTTAATATAGGCAATCTTATCGGAAATCCGGACCAGATTTCCCTCACAGGTTGCCGGATGCAGGCTGGTCTTATGGTTCATCATCCCATCCAGCACTTCTTTCGTCAGATTCAGGCCCTTCCCACCGTTTTCCAAGCGCTCCACCACTCTCACGCTCTGCATATTATGGCTGAATTTTCGTCCGGTCACGCGTTCCAAAGCACGTTCTCCGGCATGACCAAAGGGTGTATGTCCGATATCATGCCCCAGTGCGATGGCCTCCGTCAGTTCCTCATTGAGCCGGAGTGCCTTCGCCATAGACCGTGCGATCTGGGAAACCTCCAGCGTATGCGTGAGCCGCGTCCGGTAATGATCCCCGTATGGAGCCAGGAAAACCTGGGTTTTATGCTTCAAGCGCCGAAAAGATTTACAATGAATGATCCGGTCACGGTCCCGCTGGAAGCAGGTACGCATATCGCTTTCCTCTTCCTGCCTGTTTCTGCCCTTCGACATATCAGCAAACGCCGCATAAGGGCTGAGACGTTCATGTTCTTCCTTTTCAAACTGTTCTCTTAAGATCATGGAATACTCCCACACACGTCAGACTGTCCACGTACATAGTCCCCGAAGTCTCTGCTTTTGCACTTTTTCAAAGAAAAGAGAGCGCCGTACAATTCATTATACGACGCTCCCTCGGGAAATACTTTTTTATAATCTATTTTTTTTACATTTTTATCTAATAGTCATCTGATTGGAAGCTTTCAGAATAAATGTCTGTGCTTCCCGTTTCCAAAACAAGTGCAGAACAGCTTACTGCTCGGTAGCCGCCTCGGTAACTGCCTCCGTCTGCTTTTCCGTAGCCGTAGCCGCATCCTTGTGGGAAAGCTCTTCTTCGGCCTGTACGTCCAGCGCCTGCATAACATCGGCGATGTACGGGATATTAATATCATCCCATGTCGTACCGATCATATCCCCTTCTTCATCGATCTCGATGGTCTGGAGCCATTTATTCTCCACCTTTTCAAACTCATCCTCCACATAGTTGGATGCGATGGTGTAAGCATAATAGTCGCGCATATCCGGATTATCCGGGTTTGTGATCACATAGAAGGTATAGCAGTTCTCATTATCGTAAACTTTGGAAGCCTCTCCCTCTTTCAAAGCCAGAAGTTCGCCGTTCAAAGGCTCCTTATAGGCACCGTCAAAACCGATCGTAGAAGTAGAAAATCCTTTCACTTCATATTTTTCGGCAACAGCGGACGCTTCAGCCCCCTCTTTTACCTCTTTGGCAGCCGCTTCGGCTTTTGCTTTGATTTCCGCCTTTTTGGTATCATCATAAACAACGTTGTTGCCGTCATCATCCTTAACCGGTTCACCGGACTCATCCACCTCTACATAGGGGAAAACCATCTGGTACATTTCAAAGAAGCGGACGTTTTCGTACTGTTTATTCACATCTTCCTGAATCGTCTGACCAAGCTGATTTTTGATATCATTCTCAAACTTGGTGACAACCATCTGTGTGTAAAAGCATTCATAGACCGCTTCAGCACTAACCCCGTACAGATCCATAAGCGGCTTAAATACACCCATGAAATTATCTGCATACTGCATGGATGTTGCTTTATCCTCGTCCGAAACTTCAACATTGTTGTGGCTCGCCACATCATAGATGATATAATTCGTCCGAATCTTGCTGAGCGTTTCCTTGCGGATGGTCACCTCCAGTGCCTTCACCGTATCGGGCGTTGCACTGTACTGATACATCTCCTGGAACACATAGATCAGAATATCGTCCAGATGCACGATGGCATCACCGATCTTCATGATTTCCGTGGACTCCGCTTCTTCCTGCGTATAAACCACAGTTTCCGTCAGCTTCTCTTTTTCCGACTTTTTCTTCTTTCCGCAGGCTGCCAGGCTGAAAACCATCGATGCCGCCAACACCCCGGCCAGTACTTTTTTCATTCGTTTCAATGAACCCATGGTTCAAAAACCTCCAAACATAAACAATTCTAATACCGGTACACAAACGAAATATCTACGCTTTCTTTATCCGCTTTATAAGAAAACATATCAATATTCTGTTTTTGGACAACGTATACAGTTTAGTCAAATTGGAGCAGTAAGTCAACCCTTTTCGCCTATTTCTCCATCACTTTCACAGAAACTTCATTTCCACCTCACAATAAGGTAGTAAGCCATTTTCTTTCACAGAAACCTTATCCGTCAGATTAACTGTCGGCTTCCTTTTTTTCAATATCATGATGTATCATTTAAACACTGAAATAATTCCATCAATATATATGGGGCAGTTCTTTCCCGGTCTCACAGCATATACTGACAGGTACAGGCGAGAATGCCTCTGAAGGACCATGCCGGGCCTCAGTGCCAAATCGCTTTGCGATTTGCAAGCCTTGCTACGCAAGTCTTGGTTCTGCGTTGCAGAACGCATCTGCCTTCGGCAGACACACA
>CACYDN010000017.1 GCA_902773185.1 uncultured Lachnospiraceae bacterium
AGGGGCCGTCTTATCAGGAACGCAGTTCTGCTTCGGCCGGCATTCAGGGATATTCACAGAATGTATCCGGAAATGAGCAGGGAGCTCCGGCCTATCAGCAAAATGCTTCAGGAAATCAGCAGGGAGCCCCGGCCTATCAGCAGAATGCTTTCGGAAATGAGCAGGGAGTCCCGGCTTATCAGCAAAATGCTTCAGGAAATGAGCAGGGAGCTCCGGCCTATCAGCAAAATGCTTCAGGAAATGAGCAGGGAGCCCCGGCCTATCAGCAAAATGCTTTCGGAAATCAGCAGGGAGCCCCGGCCTATCAACAGAATGAACAGGCGCAGGCACCTGCCTACAATGCCGCAGGCGTAGCGGTGGCTCCGGCTTATGATCCGAATGCGGCGCAGGCGCCGGCGTATCAGAACAGCGGTGCGGCAATGCCGGCATCAGTGGGAAATAGCGGGAACGGTGCAGCACAGGCCTACCAGCAGAACGACCCGATCGCGCAGGTATTCCGGGAGGCTTATCAGGATATCATGGCACAGGAGGCAGGAACGCATCAGAGCAGCAGTATGCCTGCCGGTGCGGATATGTACAGGGATATGGCTGAGAATGCCGCGCAGCCAAAGAAGACCGGAGATGAATCACAAACGATGCGGGTAAGCCGGCAGGATCGCGGCATCCCGGAGATGGATGGCAACCGGCCGACGGCCAAAAAGACTGCGGAGCTTTTGCAGGTCAGCACAAACTTCCGGTACATGATCGTGAAGAAGGAGACCAACATCGGTAAGCGTGCGTCTTCCGTGAAGAACGATATCATCATTGACAGTTCGATCATCAGCCGTCAGCATGCGAAAATCTACAATGTGCTGGACCGGTTTCTGATCGAGGATCTGGGGTCGGTAAACAAGACCTTCCTGAACGGAAGACAGCTTTCTCCGCACAGAATGGAGGAGCTGAAGGACGGGGATACGGTCATCTTTGGAAACGAAGAGTTCATGTTCACGGTTTCATAGCATGCAGACTGTCCGAAAGATCACGCCACTTGAATCCGATTTTCGGAATTGGAAAAACAGAAAACAGACGATAGAAAGACGAGACAAAAAACAGTATGGCAAATAAGAATTACAAAAAGAACGGGAATAAACAGGTCCCGGAGAGGCTGCGCACATCTGAACAGGTACCCGGAAGAATCCGTCCGGGTTCGGGTACTGCTTATTCGGAAAATGCAGAAGGATATCCGGGGAGCGGAGCAAATTATGCGGAGAATGCAAATTCAATCCAAGGGACGGGAAACGGATATCCATCCGGAGCCGGGGGGTATGCGGGACCGGGAAATCCCGGGCCGGAAACCGGAACCCCGGGTCCTGCGGATGAAAACAGTATCCCGATAAAAGGAAAATACGACCATGAAGCACTTGCCGCAGCCAGGAAGAATTATAAGAGAAGAAAAACGCTTCTCATTCTTCTGATCACGATCATTGTGGCAGGCGGTATCCTTACGTTCCTCCTTTGGCCGAAAAAGGAAAAGGATGATAACGGCGGAGAGTCCGGTCAGCAGGCCGCGGCATCCACAGAGGTAAACAGCGAACAGCTTTCTCCGTCCAAAACGGAGATCGGTACGGAGCTTCCGTCCCAGCAGATGTCCCGTGATGAAATCCAGGCGAAGGCAAAAGACAGCTATACGGAGTATGTGAAGGGAATCCTGTCCGGCGCAAAGGAAACGGGTCCGTTTGCCGTGAAGGCTTATGATTTCGATCATGAGCGGGATATGTATTATTGCTTTTATTCCATTGCGGATTTTAACGGTGATGGTATTGATGAACTGATGCTCTATGTCGAAGCCTGGAGCGATGGCTTCCGGGTCGGCAATGAGGAAGGCTGTGAGTACAGGTTCTACCGTTTTGATGTGGACCAGGAAAAGCTTCTGCAGATCGGCTCCTGCCGGGTAAAATCCTCGGAGTGGAGTAACCTCAGGGAAACCTGTCCGATGGAGTTCCGAAGCAACGGCATGTTTATGCTGAAGGGAACGGAGCCCCGCTTTGCCGGTGTAAAGGATGGCTGGCTGTATGATATCGGCTTCCTGCCGTTCACATCCAACGATGGAACAACCTACGATAAGGAAGATGGTTTCTTCAACGGCTGTTATGTGGGCATGAATGTTACGAGTGACGGAAAGGCTGATGCGAGGATCGTCGGCAGAAATGACGGAATGGATTACCGCTTTACGTTGGAAAAGGAGAAAGCGGACGAAATTGTGACAAAAGTGAAGGACGGAACCGTTATTGTTCCTGTCTACTACACCTTCGGCAAGCATCTCGATGCGCAGCTTACCAAAGATCAGGCATATACGGCAGTCGTAAACTATTGCTTGAAACAGGATGAGAAGCAGCTTGAGTCCATTAAACAGGGAACCGGGTATTATTGGTCGGTTGGTGACCTTGCGGATGGAGAATATGTCGTTACGGCCCGGCTATACACCGGTGCATTGCTTCGGTTCCATGTGAATGCGGATTACGGAGATGTCGTAGTCTATGAGCAGGCTGCCGGCAGTACAAATGAGCAGAAGAAGACGGATATCAGCTTTAATGCAGCGGATTATCTCTATGAGACGGAGCTTACGAAGCAGAAGATCAGTTCCTGGCAAATGGCATATGCACAGATTCTTCGGGCCTATGAGGAGCAGCTTCCCAACAGGGAAACGTTGGGCGGTGTGAAAGGTTACCTTTACGATTTCGATAGTGACGGTATCCCGGAACTCATTGCAAATGTGGCAAACGGTGAAGAGGGCGAAGAGTTTAAAGCATACACCTTTATTAACGGGGAGCCGAAGGAGATTGCGCTAAAACCGCAAAGCTTCCTTGCGTCGGAATTCTGCGGCAGCAATACACTGATCGCACTTTCAGTTTTGGGGAAGGACCAGGGCTCGGATATCCGCGTGGAATTCTTCAGTATGCAAAACGGCAGCTTTACCGGTGCCAGAAGCTATGTGGTTTCCGGAAACAAGGTTGAAGAGGGAACTCCGACACCGAAGGTGACCTTTAACGATGGAACGGAGCGGGGCTCCGGCTTTGATGAACTCACAAACGATCTTGCGCAGTATGGTCTTGAATTCATCCAGAATCCGCAGGGAAAGATCATTACCTACGGAATCGAGAATAAAGAAAACCGTCTCACAACAGCTGAGTGGAAAACGTTTGATGTTCTGATCAGGTCGATTTGGGGCGAATAAATGCAAGAATATCAGCTGATTGATATGATCAGGAAAGAAGCCGCAGTTACTCGTGACTGCGGCTTCTTTGCATGAAGGTAGTCATCAGAAAGAGTATAGCATTGACAACTATCATCCGTCGTGATATATTTATGATAAATGATAGAAACGTGATAATATCGTGTGTTTATTGTATAGGTGTATATAGTGCGTATAAAAAACGACAAGAATGGAGGCTGCCATGAAAACAACTTATACGATTGAAGAATTAAAAAGACTGAAGGAAAACTACGGCCTGACCTACGAGGATATTCAAAAAAAGTGTGCGCTTTCCATCAGTACGATTCAGAAGGCTTTTGGCGGAATTAATAAACATCCCCGGCTTTCGACGCTGGAAGAGCTTTCCAAAGCTTTTGATCTGCTGATTCCGTTAGGGGCGTCCCATACACCTGTTATAGGCGGTGCGACCAAAATGGCACAGGGATTCCGGCATTTTCTGCCGGAAGGTGATCCTGCCGGTGTAGAGGAGTCCCCTGCCGGTTTTTCAAAAGGAAGCTCCGCATTAAAAAACAGTACAGGGAAGACCGGCGGCCAGGAAATCTATACGCAGCGAGGTTATACGTATAATGATTACCTGCAGCTAAAGCTTCCCGAGGGAAAACGGGTGGAAATCATAGATGGTGTGGTTTATGACCTTGCCGCACCGACGCTTCTTCATCAGGATATAGCCGGCTATTTTTACATGACCTTTTCTCAGTTCATCCGAAAGAATAAAGGGGTATGTAAACCATACATTTCTCCTGTTGATGTTCGTCTTGATTACGATTCTACGGATATGACAGTGGTTCAGCCGGATATGTTCGTCATCTGTGACCGTTCCAAGGTAAAAGACGGAAAGGCTGTTCATGGAGCACCGGATTTTATATTGGAGGTGATTTCACATTCATCGCGGAAAATCGACACAAACCTGAAGCTGAAGAAATACCGGGAAACCGGTGTGCGTGAATACTGGATCGTCGATTACGAGTCGGGGGTAGTGATCAAAAATGTATTCCCATCAAAAGATGGTTCCGCATCGTCCGTGAGCCGCTCGTCTGCTTCGGACGGCGAGTGGACAAAAATATACACTACCGCAGATGTTGTTCCTGTGGAAATCTACGATGGTGCATTGGAAATCGATTTTAATGATCTGAGAGAGTTCGTGGAGGCGTAAGCATATTCTTTGGTGTGGATCAATCCTGATCCGCGCGGATGCTCTGTTTGTTTTCCAAGTACTTTTTGAACTGTACTGAGAGGAACCCCGGAAAGCTCGGAAATTCTTTGATAGGAATAGCCGAGCGCTTTTCTGTTTTCGTTCATATCGTCGATAGAGGCAGGCTTTTTCGGTATTTGTATTTTTGCGTCGGTTTTTTCATGTTTTCCATTTTTCGTATCCATATTCATAGCTTCCTTCTCAATATCCATATTATATCCATATTGTATCATAATGGAAAGAAAATGGCAATTCGATATTGCGTTAACAGAGAATATCACATGATATGATAGTAATGGAGACTGATTTATGATAGACTAAATTCGTAGGATTCTTACTCAAATTTGAAGGGGTAGAAAACGTGGATAACCAAATTAATTTTACTGCCGCGTATCAACTGGCATTGGCCGGGCAGGAGGAAGGATACCGTTTCCTCTATGACAGCACCTGCCAGACAATTTATGAATATATATTGCAGAATGTGGAAGGGAAGGATACGGCCGACCGGCTGATCGGAAAAGTATATGAAACGGCCTGGGCCGGTCTCGGCGGCCTTTCCGATCCCAATGCATTTCCGGGCTGGGTGCAGGGAATTGCAGAGAGTGCGGTGATGTGGGAGAAAAAGAATCCGGCGGTGTCTTCGGCCGGGGCATCCCCCATGTCAGGCTTAGGCACAGGAAGCGGAACCGGCGGGATGAATATCACGCCGGGCGTTTCGCCCAACATTGCCCAGGCGGCATCGCCGAATGCGGCAAATATAGCATCGCCGAATGTGGCCAATGCATCTTCTTTGAGTGCCGAACATATGGTGGCTGCGGGCGGAAAAAGTGCAGTCTCCGGAATCTCAGCGGGGGCGAAAGCAGCAACCGGTGCGAAAGTGGCCGCCGGAACAAAAGCGGCTTTTCTTTCTACAGCTGCCGGGAAAGCAGTGTTGGGGATAGGGTGTACCGTGGCCGCCGCTGCGCTAACGACAGGCGGATACTTCGCGGCAAAAAATCTGACCAAGGATGAACCGGATACCACCTCAACGGAAATCAGCTC
>CACYDN010000018.1 GCA_902773185.1 uncultured Lachnospiraceae bacterium
GGAAAGGACCGCTTCCTTTTCCTCTAAATAGTGCTTCACGTTTTTTGCCTGCCTTCCTGAAAACATCTTAAGGTTACAAATACATTACCCAGTATACGCTATTCTGAGGCAAACTGACAAGATACTATATTTAGTATCACTTTTTCAAAAAATATACTAAATGTAGTTGACAAGGGGCGAGGGAAGCGTCTATAATAAGTTCTGCGCGAAGGAAAAGCAACAGAATATTGCTGTTTGATAATATCAATCATAAACAGATCTGAGGCGAAGCAAAGACTATAAATAATATGAAATAAAACGAAATAAGGGGAGAGGGTATTATGATCTACGATGAAGATTTAGACGGCAATCTGCAATTTGAAGAGAAGAAACTCTGTGTCATGAAGCGTTCGGGGGAGCGTGTTCCGTTTGACCGCATTAAGATCGTGAACGCGATCGTGAAGGCCAACAACGAGGAAGGTATCCTCAGCGAGCGGCTTTCCATGGAACAAATCGAGGATATTGCCAAAGGTATTGAAAAGAACGCGGGCCATGCCGGCCGCGATATGTCCGTGGAGGAAATCCAGGATGAGGTGGAGGATGCGCTGATGGGCAGCGGCAAGACAAAGGTTGCCCGTCTTTACATCACCTACCGTTATAAGCACAACGAAATGCGTAAGATGAGCGACATCGATCAGAAGATTTCCGGTGTGGTTGAGCGCGACAACGAAGAGGTTAAACAGGAAAACTCCAATAAGAACCCCACGGTCCTTTCCGTACAGAGAGACTATATGGCCGGGGAGTGGAGCCGTTATTATACCGGAAAATATCTGCTTACCGAGGAAATCGTGCGGGCGCATAAGGAAGGCGTGATCCATTTCCACGATGCGGATTACTTTGCGCAGCATATGCACAACTGCGATCTGGTCAATCTGGATGATATGCTTCAGAACGGTACCTGCATCAGCGGAACACATATCGATACGCCGAAGAGCTTTGCAACTGCCTGTACCGTAGCTTCGCAGATTGTTGCACAGGTGTCTTCCAGTCAGTACGGCGGACAGACCATTACGCTGGCTCATCTGGCACCCTTTGTGGATGTCAGCCGCCAGAAGATTCGGGAACGGCTTCATGAAGAACTTTCCGATGCCGGTGTGAATCTGCCGGAAGAGAAGTTTGACCAGCTGGTCGAGAAAGAACTCCTGAAGGAAGTGGAGTCCGGCTGTCAGACAATTCAGTATCAGCTCATCACGCTGCAGTCCACCAATGGCCAGACACCCTTTGTTACCGTATTCATGTACCTCAACGAGGTACCGGCCGGTCAGCTCCGTGAGGATCTGGCTCTTGTGATCGAAGTGATGCTGAAGCAGCGTATTCTGGGCGTAAAGGATAAGAGCGGCGTGTACATTACACCGGCCTTCCCCAAGCTGATCTACGTTCTGCAGGAGGATAATGTAAACGAAGGCGGACAGTATTACTATCTGACGCTTCTTGCGGCAAAATGTACCGCAAAGCGGATGGTACCGGACTATATTTCCGAGAAGAAGGCGCTTGAGATGAAGGGGGATGTGTATCCCTGCATGGGTTGCCGCAGCTTCCTGACACCGGACCGCTTTACCGATAACGGCGTGGGAAATATCCCGAATGCGAAGAATTACGTGCCCGGTCGTCACCGCTACTATGGCCGCTTTAACCAGGGCGTTGTGACCATCAATCTGGTAGATGCTGCCTGCTCCTCCGGACGTGATGAGGAAAAATTCTGGGAAATCATGGCTGAAAGGCTGGAACTCTGCCACAGAGCACTCCGCCTGCGGCATGAACGGCTTCTTGGTACGCCGTCGGATGTGGCTCCGATCCTCTGGCAGGATGGCGCACTGGCTCGTCTTCAGCCCGGCGAATCCATTGATAAGCTCCTGTTTGACGGCTATTCCACAATTTCCCTTGGCTATGCAGGCCTTGCGGAGTGCGTATATTATATGAAGGGTGTTTCCCATACCAGCGAAAAAGGGAAGGAATTCGGCATCCGGGTTATGCAGTCCCTGAACGATGCCTGCGCGAAGTGGAAGAAGGATGAAAATATCGATTATTCCGTTTACGGAACACCGCTGGAATCCACGACCTACAAGTTTGCCAAGTGTCTGCAGAAGCGTTTCGGTAAGATTCCGGGCGTAACGGACAGAAACTATATCACCAACAGCTACCATATCCATGTAACCGAGGAAATCGATGCATTCTCCAAGCTGACAGAGGAGGCTGAATTCCAGAAGCTTTCTCCGGGCGGTGCCATCAGCTACGTGGAGGTACCCAACATGCAGGATAACATCCCTGCGGTAATGGCTTTGCTGAGACATATCTACAATACGATTCTTTATGCAGAGCTGAACACAAAGAGCGATTTCTGCGAGAAGTGCGGTTATGACGGCGAGATCCGGATCATTGAGGATGAGACCGGCAAGCTGATATGGGAATGCCCCAACTGCCACAACCGTGACCAGTCCAGCATGCATGTAGCACGCCGAACCTGCGGATACATCGGAACCCAGTACTGGAACCAGGGCAGAACATCGGAAATCAAAGACCGCGTGCTGCATCTGTAAATAGACCTTTTCCCGAAAAATTTGAATAGCAGAAACGAGGAGCGGGCCGGACAATTGTCCGGCCCGCTCTTATATTGCAGTCAGTTTATGTATTAACCGACGGAACGTGTTCGCTGGATCGGCTTTTGATTAACTTTTGCAACACTGTTTTTCACAACATTGTTATTTATGGTGTTGTTATTCACATACCGGGATGAAATGATTCACATACTTTGCAATTGTTTATATTTGTGTTACAATTAGATTGGTATGGGCTGAAAACGGAAATGTTTCTGTTTTCCCGCATTTACAAAGTGTTAAGAAAAGAAAACAGTAAAGATGAAATATAATTGAAATAAACAACAGACAGGGTGGTGAGGAAAGCTTTTTACAGCCCTCGCGCCCGGGGAAGGAAAAATGGAAGATAAAAAATATGCGGTTTTGATCGATTCGGATAATATTTCGGCAAAATACATATCCAGCATTCTGGACGAGATGACGAAGTATGGGGTTGTGACATATAAACGAATCTACGGCGATTGGACCACGCCCAATACATCCAAGTGGAAAAAGGAGCTGATGGAGAATTCCATCACGCCCATCCAGCAGTTCCGGAATACGGTGGGAAAGAATGCGACGGATTCCACGCTGATCATTGATGCGATGGATATCCTCTATACGGCGAGTGTCGAGGGCTTCTGCATCGTGTCCAGCGATGGGGATTTTACGCGCCTTGCCAGCCGTCTTCGGGAATCCGGCATGCATGTCATCGGAATGGGGGAGAACAAAACGCCCCGTTCCTTCCGTGCGGCCTGCTCGGTATTTACGGATCTTGAACTTCTTCTGGAACAGTCCGAGGAAGTGGTCAGCGGGAAGAAAAACGCGGACAAAAAGACAAAGAAAAAGCATGCCGAGAACGTGCTCAGCCAGAAAACCGTGGAAAATGCCATTCTGGAGATCATTACCGAGAACGACAACAAGGGCAAGGAAACCGGTCTTGGCGAGATCGGCAGCCGCCTGCAGAAGAAGTATTCCGACTTCGACGTCCGGAATTACGGCTACAGTTCCCTGTCCACATTTATCAGTGAGCTGCCCAATTTTAACCTGAAGAAGACCAACAGCACCGTGATTGTTGAGGTGCGGGAGGATCAGGATCTGAAGGAGCGCGTGACAAAATATGTGATCGAGCTTGTAAGAAAGGGCGATGAGCGTGGGATTGAACTCGGACTTCTGGGTCAGAAGATCCACCAGAAATTCCCGAATTTCAATGAGAAGGAATACGGCTATTCAACGCTGTCGAAGTTCATCAACAGTATTCAGGAGCTCCAGATCGACACAAGCGGGACATCGAATCAGATCAAGAATTCCTGATGCAGTGGCAGCCCGGCAGATCGGCATGAGATAAAGACAGATCGACTTCGGGGAACCGGGGGCCAAATTGAATCATAGTTCCGGGAATACGGAATCGGAAACAGCAATAAAAAAATAGTAGCTTTGGAAAAAACAACATCAGATACATAAGTGACGGAAAAGAAGGACATTGTGGAAGAGAATAAGGAAATCGTAACAAACGTAGAAAAGAAAGAGAATAAGATGGGAGTCATGCCCGTCAACAGGCTTCTGGTGACGATGGCATGGCCCATGATGCTGTCCATGCTTGTACAGGCGCTTTACAATGTAGTGGACAGCATCTTTGTTTCCCATATTACCACGAATGAGGTGGTTCTGGATGAAAACGGCGAGTTCATCTCGGCCGGGACCGATGCCATCAGCGCGCTGGGCCTTGCCTTTCCGGTGCAGATTCTCATCATTGCGCTGGGTGTGGGAACGGGAGTCGGTGTCAATGCCGTTCTTTCCCGGGCACTCGGGGAGAAGGACCAGAAGACCGTTAACAGCGCTGCCGTTCATGCGGTCTTTCTGATGGCTGTGACCTACATCATCAACCTCGTGATCGGTGTATTTTTCTCACACACGATCATCTCCGGTCAGGGAGCGGAGGGACGAAAGCTGGAATACGGTACGACGTACCTGACCATTGTTTGCTGCTGTTCCCTGGCAGTCTATATGGAAATCATTTTTGAACGTCTGCTGCAATCCACCGGACGGACTCTGTTATCCATGATTCCGCAGATTGCCGGTGCTGTGATCAACTGCATCATGGATCCGATTCTGATCTACGGCCTCTTTGGCGCGCCGAAGATGGGCGTGGCCGGCGCGGCGATTGCGACGGTGTTCGGCCAGACGGTGGCGACCGTCATCGGTCTCTGGCTCAATCTGAAGAAAAATCCCGATATTCAGTTTTCCTTCCGGCATTTCCGGCCGGATAAGAGGATCATCGGCAGGATATACAGTGTCGGTCTTCCGGCCATCATCATGCAGGCCGTCGGCTCCGTCATGAATTTCGGTATGAATTCCATCATTCTTGCGCTGAATCAGAGCGCTGTGGCGGTTTTTGCGGTCTACTATAAGCTCCAAAGCTTTTTCTTCATGCCTATCATCGGGCTCGGCAATGCCATGGTGCCAATCGCGGCTTACAATTACGGCGCGGGAAAGCGGCACCGTGTGATCCAGGTGTTTAAGTGCAGTCTGGTCTATGCCTTCTTCCTGATGTTTATCGGGTTCCTGCTCTTTGAACTGATCCCGGGGACACTTCTCGGTCTTTTCGATACAGGTGACGATACGCTGAAAATCTACGGTATCCCGGCACTTCGGAAGATTGGCGTGCATTACCTTCTGGCATGGTTCTGTATCATGGCATCGAGTTTGTTCCAGGCACTCGGAAACGGTGTTTACAGCATGTTCGTTTCCCTGGCCCGGCAGCTGGCCGTGCTTCTGCCGGCGGCATATATTTTGGGAAAAATCGGCGGAATCCATCTGCTCTGGTGGTGCTTCCCGCTTGCAGAACTGATGTCGCTCACGGTCTGCGTATTCTTTCTGGTGCGCATTTACAGAAAGGTGATCGTGAATATTCCGGATGAGCGGACTACTGTGTGACCGGACTTCTTGGATGATCTGTCCGGGAAAGCTTACGGTGCAAAAATGTGGTTCAATAAGAAATGCTTAAATATTATCGAGGAAGGCTCGTTTGCAGATAGACTGACGGGGAGGTTATGGCGTGAAAATCGGCATATTTGATTCGGGAATCGGCGGGATATCCGTCCTTCATGAAGCATATCATCATATCGCGGATGCGGACTATCTCTTTTATGCGGATACGGAGCATGTACCCTACGGCAGTCGCACCAACGCGGAGATTCTTTCATATGCAAAGGAGATAACGGCATTTTTGCTGGATCGGGGGGCGGAGGCCATCCTGATTGCCTGCAACACGGCGACCAGCGTGGCGGCGGCGGAGCTCCGGCGGACACTGAGCGTTCCGATCATTGCCATGGAGCCGGCTGTAAAGCCTGCGGTCCTGCAGAATCCGCAGGGAAAACGGGTGCTTGTCATGGCAACGCCCGTGACCATCCGGGAGGATAAACTGCATACGCTTCTCGAACGGGTGGACCTGGAGCATGTGGCGGATCTTCTGGCCATGCCGCGGCTCGTGGAATTTGCGGAACGGGAGTGCTTCGATGGGCCGGAGGTAGAGGCTTATCTGGCGGAGCAGTTTGCCGGAAAGGATATGGCGCAGTATTCGGCCATTGTTCTGGGGTGCACGCATTTCAATTATTTTAAGCCCGGATACAGGAAATTCGTTCCGGAGGATACTAAGCTGATCGATGGAAATCTCGGGACGGTGCGGCGGCTGATGTCGCTGATGAATCTTTCGGAGACCGGGGAGCATCCGGTGGTCTTTCCGGATTTGGAAAGCCTTTCGGTGGCAAGGACGACGTATTATTTCTCCGGACGGGAGGCGGATACGCAGGAGCTTCGGCATATCCAAAGGCTGCATAACCGGCTGGAAGAAGTGCGGGGGATATAAGCATGCAAGCATTCACGATGATTATTTCTGTTTATGCCTGTATGACAAAGACTGTATGACAAAGACAGAGGGCACCCAGTCGGGTGGAGGGGTATCCCCCGAACTGCATGCCCCTGTGCTACACTTTTGGAAAAGTGTAAAGCCATTATTGCATGAATTACGGATTTTTTCAACCGATATTTCATTTTTTTCATTTTAAGATACCTAAGCGGGAATCCTCGGTAATTCAATTACCGAGATGAAAGCGCCATTTTATCCCTAATTGAACTATAAGGTCAATGCAATAATCTGTCAAATATGTTATACTATGTGTATGAAAAAAATCTAATACATTACAGAACTTCGGTCTGTAACATTAATTACCATGTGGTATGGTCTGTCAAATATCGCCGTAAGATTCTTACTGCTGATGTTGAAGCATATTTAAAAAAACTGGTACAGCAGATTGCTGATGAAAAAGGCTTTACAGTTCAAATGTTTGAATGTGGAGAATGTGACCATGTACATTGTTTTATTACTGCACCACCGAAGCTTTCTGTAACA
>CACYDN010000019.1 GCA_902773185.1 uncultured Lachnospiraceae bacterium
GGAGGTGGATACGCTCTACCTGATGGAAATGAACGAGGGCATCCTTCCGTCCGGAAGAAAGCTTCAGCCCATCCTGAATGAAACGGACCGGAAACTCCTTTCGAAGGAACTGGAGAGTAGCGGAAAATATCTGGCACCGGATGATGAAATGCGCAGTGCCGAGGAGATGCTCTCCATTTACCGGATGATGGCAAGGCCGGCAAACCGTCTTGTACTTCTTTACAGCCGCCAGGACAGGGCGGGGAATGACAGGGAACCCTCCGGTCTCATAAACCGTCTGCTTCGGCTTTTCCCGGATATGACTGCGCTGGAGAAAAAGGCGGAGGGCGGTGTATCCCGCCGGGCAGATGCCCCGGTTTTCAGCAAATGGCTGCGGGACCGCTATGAGAAAAAGAATGAAACAGCTGACGAGAGGCTTTTGGATTATCTTCTGTATCCGAAGGCGGCCGAAGAAGTGGGGGAGAAGCTTCTTCCCGCACTGGACTATTCCAATAAGGGGGCGGTGCTGTCGCAGGAGGTGATGCGGAATCTGCCCATCACCATCTCGGTATCCCAGCTTGAGAAATATGCGGCCTGTCCCTATGCTTTCTTTTTGCAGTACATCCTCCGTCTTTCGGAGCGGCGGGAACATGCCTTCAGTCAGCTGGATGTGGGAAATATCCTGCACCGCACGCTCGAATTATGCGGCAGGGAAATGCAGGAACAGTATGGCAATGACTGGAACGGACAGACCGACAGTCAGCTTCGGCAGATGGCAGAGCGGAATCTGGAGAAGGCATTTTCCGAGGATGGCCGCTACGATCGGGATATCGCTGACGGTAAAATGCAGAATGACCGGCGTGAGATGCAGCTTCTTGCGGAGGAGAGCATTCTGGCACTAAGGGAGCATATCCGGGCCGGAGCTCTTTTGCCGGAATACTTTGAGCAGGCGTTTTCGGCTTCGTTTTTTGTAAAACGGCCGGATAATTCCCCGCTCGAAATCCGTATCAACGGAAAGATTGACCGGGCGGACCTTTGGGAAGAGGATGATAAAATCTATGTCCGGATTCTGGATTATAAAACCGGAAACCAGGAGTTTGTTCCGCAGGATTTAATGACCGGAACCGCTATCCAGCTTCCGGCTTATACGGATATCGTGTGCGGCATTTTGGAAGAACAGTTCCCCGGAAAAACCATCGTTCCCGTGGGCATGTATTATGCGCGGCTGGACCGTCCGGTCATGGATACCCCCGGTCCGACGGCGGTGAAAGCCGCGGGCGGGGACAGGGCTCTTGCGGCAAAAAGGCAGCTTCAGAAGGCACTCCGACTGAGGGGGCTTGTGAACGATTCTCCCGAGGAGGAAGAGGCGGATGACCGATTCCGCATACTTGAAATCCAGGAAAGGGAAGCGGTTACGCAGGACCGGCGGATGCAGACGGGAAAGGTGCTCCCGCTGGATGTGAATAAAGAAGGTATCCCGGATGACAAATCGGCTGTTGTCGGAACGGAGGGCGTTCGTAACTGTATGGGTTTCGGCAGTCTCCGCATGCGGGAGCTGACGGAGGATATTCTGAGCGGCAGCATGAAAAAATCACCGCTTACGATTGAAAAACAGAAGTCGCCCTGTGATTACTGCCGCTTCGGAAGAGTTTGTCGTCGGGGAAAAGGGCTTTACAGTGATCCGGAGCGGAAGATTTCGGCGTCGGCCGGGACAGTGAGGGACCAGCTTGGGGTGATGCTTCCGATCGGTGACACATCCTATCATACAGCATCCTGGCTTCCCCGCAGGGATGAACCACATAAATGAGAGTGAGGGAGAATGCGCGTGGCAAAATGGAATGAAGCCCAGCAGGCGGTCTTGGACAGCCTGCAGGACCATAATAATATACTGGTATCCGCGGCTGCCGGTTCCGGAAAAACAGCAGTGCTTGTGGAACGGATCCTGCGGAGCGTTCGGGAGGGTCTGTGCCATGTGGATGAGATCCTCGTGGTAACCTTTACGCGGGCCGCAGCGGCAGAGATGAAGACTCGAATTCTGAACGGTCTTACCAAAATGGCAGAGGACAACCCGACGAAAGAGATGTATCGGGAAATGTCTCTGGCGAACAGTGCTGACATTACCACCATCGACAGCTTTTGTAACAGCGTGGTACGCGAAAATTTTCATCTGGCAGGTGTGGATCCGGCGTTTCAGATTTATGACAGCGAGGAAGCGGAGCTTCTGAAGGATGATGTGCTCCGCGATGTTTTTGACCGGTATTACCGGGAAGATCCGGAATTCCGGGAGATGGCGGAGTATTTCATCTCCGGACATATTTCCGACAGTAAGCTCAGAGATACGATCTATGCCATCCATGAGTTTGCCGAAAGTTTTGCTTCTCCGGAGAGCTGGCTGAACATGGTAAAAAACGGAGAAGGTCTCACGGCGCTTCTGGGTAAGGAATTTCAGGATGCAAAGGGAACGGCGGAGGATCTTCTGCAGGAGGTAAACGCAGTCATCGAGGCAGTGCCGGGCATGTTGCCGGATGAGGATACCGGGGTAAACGAAAAACTGCGGGAAAAGCTGCTGGCTGTTTTTTCGGATGATATGGAACGGCTTCTTGCGGCGAGCCGTGCGGAGACCAGAGAAGTTTTTGATGCGGCCATGGATGGACGCGGTCCCAATTTCCCGGGGACACAGGCAGAAGAATTGCTTGGCCAGGATGTTAAGAAACAGCTGGAAGACCTGCATAAACGCGTGAAGGATCTGAGGAAGCTCCCGAAGCCGGAGGCTCTTCGACAGAGCATGGAGGCTGCCATGCCGCTCCTCCGAAAGATTCTTTCGGTTACGGAGGACTATGGTAGGGCTTTGGCGGAGGAAAAAAAGAGAAACCGCCGCTATGAATTTAACGATATCGGTCATTTTGCCTGGCAGGTGCTTTCCGGACATCCCGGTGTGGCGGAACGGTACAGAGAGAAGTATAAATATATTTATATTGATGAATACCAGGACTCCAATGACCTGCAGGAAAATATCCTTACGCTTGTCGCCCGGAGGGATGAGGCTGGTGAGACCTGCAACATGTTTATGGTCGGCGATGTGAAGCAGAGCATCTACCGGTTCCGGCAGGCCCGTCCCGAGCTTTTTATGGAAAAGGAAGCACTTTATTCGGATGCGGGAAGCGGTGTACCGTCCGGGGGAGACGATCCGGAATCGGACGACTCTTCCGGAAATCAGCCGGGACGTGTGATCCGTCTGAATCGGAATTACCGGTCAAGGAAGGATGTCCTCAGCAGTGCAAATGTGATCTTCCGGCATGTGATGAGCCGCTTCTTTGGCGGAATCCTGTACGACGAATCGGCCATGCTCTATGCACCGGAAAAGGAAAGCTACGAGGATCACTATCCGGATGCGCCGAACCTTCCGGTGGGTGGAAAAACAGAGCTTTTCATGATTGCAAATCCGGAGGAGGGTGAGGAAGCGCCGGATGAGGAGCTTACGCCCGATCAGGCGGAGGCTTTCATTCTGGCGAGAGAAATCCGGAAGATGATCGATCAGAAGAAACAGATGGTGCTGAATGAGGCGTATGATCCCAAGGATCCCTCGTCCCGGCCCTATCGTCCGGTGGAATTCAGGGATATTGTTGTTCTGATGCGGAGCGTCCGGGGATGCACGGAGCTTATTCAGATTTGTGAACAGCTCAATGTGCCGGTCCGGGTGGAAGATCGACAGGGTTATTTTGATGCCGAGGAGGTGCAGATTATGCTCTCCCTCCTCTCGGTTCTGGATAACCGCCTGCAGGATATTCCCTTTGCGGCGAGCCTCCTGTCACCGCTTTTTGACCTGAGTGAGGAAGAGCTGGCTCTTGTTATGACTGAGGAGCGGGAAAGGATGCCCTTCTCGGAAAAGTGCCGGCGGTTTGCGGAAAACCGCATTTCGTGTGAGGAGGAGAGCCTCCGGCGCGTAGCGGAAAAGCTGAAGAATGCGCTGGATAGACTGGCGGAATGGGAAAAGGAAAAAACCTATCTGACGATTGCGGAGCTTCTGGAAAAAATCTGGGAAGATACCGGTTTCGACCGGTTTGCGGCTGCCATGCCCCAGGGCGGCAGACGGCTTGCCAATCTGAACATGCTGCAGCTCAGGGCGGAGCATTTCGAGGAAAAGGGTAGAAAGAGTCTCTTCGATTTTATCCGGTATATTGATAAGTGCCGGATCAATGATATAGATTTCGGGGAAGCCAGAGAGGATAATGCCGGCGGCAATGTCGTCCGTGTCATGACCATGCACAGCAGCAAGGGCTTGGAGTTCCCTGTCGTATTTCTTCTCCGGCTCGGACGGGGCTTTAATACGCGGGAAAGGTCCGACAATGTGAGCATGAGCCGGGTTTACGGCTTGGGGCTCAATATCTTTGAAACGCTGGAAGGGGAGCTCCGCGTCCGGACAAAGAGTGTGTTCCGGGAGGAAATCCACCGCATGGAAAAGGACGAGATGCTGGCGGAAGAAGCGAGGCTTCTGTATGTGGCCATGACCCGTCCCAAGGAGAGGCTTATCATGATCGGACGGGAGCCTTCCCGCGGAGATTTTCCGGCTACGCCGAGTGGAACCAATATGAAAAAGGCCAGATGTATGCTGGATTTTCTGATTCCGGTGCTTCGGACGGACCCGGATGCGGCGGAGCTGATCCGGGAAACGGATATCACGCTTGGGGAACTCGCAAAGGAAAAGAAGGAATTTCAGAAGGAAGACAAAGAGAAAAAAGAAAGTCCGCAGGTGTTCTGGGAGACACTCCTTGAGTCTATGCCGGATGCCGGTGAGAAAGAGGATCCGTACGATTTCCGTTATGCATATCAGGCAGATGTGTGGATGCGCAGCAAGCTTTCGGTATCGGAGGTGAAGCATGCGGCCATGCCGAAACGGGAAACCGGAACAGGGACTACGGCACAGGAAGTGGTCAGGGAAAGTACCGGACAAACTCTACAAGCAGAGTGGCAGCATCATTTTGAATCCGGGAACCAAAAACTGACGGACAGAAAAGCATCGGAGATGTGCATGTTCGATCAGAACAATCCGGAAGAAGATGTGACGGACCGTGTGGACAAAGAAGAAATAGCCGGTGTCAGCGGCGGCGCCCTCCGGGGAACGGTGATCCACCGGATCATGGAACTCCTTCCATTTACAGAAGTTACAGAAAATGCTAAAATGGGAAAGATTGTTTCGGAAATCCTGCAGGGACCGCGTTTCACCGATGCGGAGCGTGCGATTGCCGGCCTCGATGCCGTGAACCGGTTTTATTCGGACCGGGAGGACAGCATATTCCAAAGGATGCGAAGGGCCGAGGCGCGCGGAACGCTCTTCCGCGAGGCACAGTTTACGGCCGGAGTTCCGGCGAAGCTTCTTCCGGCTCTCGGTATGAATACGGAGGAGCGGACGGTGATCCAGGGTATCATAGATGCCTGGTTTAAGGAACAGGATGCGGACGGACAGGAATCCATTGTGATCGTGGATTATAAAACGGACCGGGTGAAGAACCCGCAGGAGCTTGTGAATCTTTACCGGGCGCAGATGGAGCTGTATAAGGTTGTGCTGGAGGAGATCACGCACCTTCCGGTGAA
>CACYDN010000020.1 GCA_902773185.1 uncultured Lachnospiraceae bacterium
CATTCCGTACAAATGCTATGAACTACTCCTCTCCAAAAGCTTCTCCGAACAGGAACAGATTTTTCGGATCATCCTTGAAATTGAAAAATATAAAAAAATCTTCAATTAAAAATGCCTCCGCTTTACTCGAAGCGAAGGCATTTTTATATACGCGATAAAGCCGTCAAGTGTAAATCATGCCACACGAAGCTTACCGGTAGATGATATCTTCTCTCCCCGGGCCGTTGGAAACCATGGTGATGGGGAAGCCGATCTCTTTTTCAATAAATTCTACATATTTCCGGGCATTCTCCGGAAGGTCCTCATATTTCCGGATACCGCGGATATCCGTTTTCCATCCCGGCAGAACCTCCAGAACCGGCTTAGCCTTTTTCAGCATCGTCGTTGTGGGGAAGTCCTTTGTCACCTTGCCGTCGATCTCGTAGCCGACACATACCGGAATCTCATCCAGATAGCCCAGCGCATCCAGAACGGTGAAAGCTACATCCGTAGCCCCCTGGATCCTGCAGCCGTAGCGGGATGCCACGCAGTCATACCAGCCGACACGACGCGGCCGGCCTGTCGTTGCACCGTATTCACCGCCGTCTCCGCCGTTATCGCGAAGCGTTTTCGCTTCGTCGCCAAAGATTTCACTGACAAATTCACCGGCACCAACCGCGCTGGAGTATGCCTTGGTGACAGCCACGATCTTCTTAATCTCATACGGCGGCAGACCTGCGCCGATGGCACCGTAGCCGGCAAGAGTTGAAGAAGATGTAACCATGGGGTAAATGCCGTGGTCAGGATCCTTCATGGAACCAAGCTGGCCCTCCAGCAGGATGTTCTTCCCTTCCTTCACCGCGTTCCACAGGAAGGTGGAAACATCGCAGATGTAGGGTGAAAGCATCTCCTTATATTCCATCAGCGTCTGATAAACCTCATCCACAGTAATTTCCGGCTGATGATAAAGCTCGCGGAGCAGGACATTTTTCTGTGCCAGAACACGCTCGATCTTCGCGCGAAGCGCACTCTCCTCTTCAAAGAGTTCGGATACCTGGAAGCCGATCTTCGCATATTTATCCGAATAGAACGGCGCAATACCGGACTTGGTTGAGCCAAAGGATGCACCGGCCAGTCTGGCCTCCTCCAGAGAATCAAACAGGACGTGGTAGGGCATGACCATCTGCGCCCGGTCGGAAACCAGGATCTTCGGTGTGGGAACGCCCTTCTCCTCAATGCTCTTGATCTCGTTAAACAGCTTCCTCACATCCAGTGCAACACCGTTTCCGATGATGCTGGTGGTGTGATCGTAAAATACACCGGAAGGAAGTGTATGCAGCGCAAATTTTCCGTACGAATTCTTGATCGTATGACCGGCATTCGCACCGCCCTGAAACCGGACAATGATGTCCGCATTCTCGGCAAGCATATCTGTGATCTTGCCTTTTCCTTCATCTCCCCAATTGACGCCTACAACGGCTGTAACCATTTTTTTCTCCTTACATCGGGTTTTCCACTTTTTCCGGGGCATCCGTTAAGACGCCCGTTGCCTTTTCCTGCTGTGCAGCATGAAGCAGTCAGCAAAATATGTCTTCCCAAAACCGGCCGTCAGTGAACTGTCTTTTTATCACCTGTACACAGCAATCCTTACTATACATGATTTTACACAGTCTTGCAATTGTTTTCTGTAATTCCCTTCCGCTCAGCCCTGCAGAGGCGAACTTTTCAGCCCCATCCGGGTCCGTTTATACCCGTTCAACCTTAATGAGGTTCGTATTTCCGCTGGTTCCGTTCATGGTACCGCCGGTAAGAACCACATTATCTCCGGGCTGAAGTCCCATGGCATCCTTTGCCTTACGGATGGCATTATCGAACATTTCCGTCATATTTTCATACTTTGCGGAAAGGATCGGCGTGACGCCCCAGGAAAGGTTCAGCTTCCGCCAGATCGTTACGGAATTGGTCATACCGATGATATCCACCGGACAGCGGAACCGGCTGACCATGCGCGCGGTACGTCCGCTCAGCGAATTTACAACAATACACTTGGCATTTACATCCACTGCCATGGTGCAGACCGAATGGGAAATCGCATCCATGTTGTTCTTCGCGGTAAATTCCGTATTACGGAACCGCTTGGTGTAATGGATCTGTTTTTCCGTAAATTCCACGGTCTCTGCCATGATCCGGACAGCCTCCACCGGATACTTGCCGGATGCGGATTCACCGGACAGCATGACCGCCGATGTACCGTCATACACCGCATTGGCCACATCGGAAATCTCCGCCCGTGTGGGTCTGGGATTATTGATCATGGATTCGAGCATCTCCGTCGCTGTGATCACGCGGATGCCCAGCATGCGGCAGCGGCTGATCAGATGCTTCTGCACCGCCGGTACCTCTACGGCCGGAATCTCCACACCGAGATCCCCTCTGGCGATCATGACACCGTCCGCAATCTCGCAGATGGCATCGATATTATCTACGCCTGCCTGATTCTCAATCTTGGCAATGATATCAATGTTCTTTCCACCGTGGGAATCCAGGAACTCCCGGAGCACCAGGACATCATCCCTTGTGGATACAAAGGACGCCGCCACGAATTCAATGCCCTGTTCGATACCAAAGAGAATATCGGACTTATCCTGCTCACTGAGGAAGGGCTGGTCCAGTACCTTGTTGGGGAAGTTCATGCTCTTCTGGTTCGACAGCGTCCCGCCCGTCACAACGGTGCAGATAGCATCGTTCCCGGCCAGCTGTTTTACCTCGAATACCACGAGGCCGTTATTCACCAGAATGCGGTCACCCACCTCCAAGTTATCGATCAGACCCTTGTAGCTGACAGATACTCTCTCCTTCGTTCCCTCCACTTCATCGGTGGTAAAGGTGAAGGTATCGCCTTCCTTAAGCTCCACCTTTCCGTCCTTGAATGTCCGGATCCGGTATTCGGGTCCCTTCGTATCCAGCATAATGGCAATGGGCAGGTTCATGTCCGCCCTTACCTTCTTGATCAGATCGAATTTGACTTTATGCTCTGCATGTGTACCATGGGAAAAATTCAGTCTGGCCAGATTCATGCCCGCGGCAAACATCTCCCGCAAGGTTTCTTCGTTATCACTGGCCGGTCCAATGGTACAGATGATCTTTGTCTTACGCATATATTTCTGTCTCCTTCATTCAGGCAGCTTTCCTGCCCAAAAGATGTAATAATCACACGTTGATTTCAGCTGTCATGCCGAGGATCTCCGCATTTTCCTGCAGAACAGGATTCACAAAATCCCGGATGAATTCTTCCGTCTGCTCCGGCGCGCGTCCTACATAAAGGATGGGCTTCATAAGCTCCTGCAGCTCCGGAAGTGTCTTTCCGAATGCCGGATCGGCGGCAATGAGTTCCAGAAGCGGATTCGGCTTTCCTTCTTTCTTTACAGCCGCTCCAGCCTGCATGGACAGGGTTCTGATCTTTTCATGCAGCTCCTGCCGGTTCCCGCCGGCCTTTGCAGCATCCATCATGATGTTTTCCGTCGCCATGAAGGGAATCTCCTCCATGAAATGCTTTTCGATGACTTTCTCATTGACCACAAGACCATCGACCACATTCATGTAAAGATCCAGGATACCGTCTACGGCGAGGAAGGCTTCCGGTACGGATATTCTCTTATTGGCCGAATCATCCAGTGTTCTCTCAAACCACTGCGTTGCTGCTGTAATCGCAGGATTCAGCGCATCTGCCATCACATAATTGGCAAGGGATGCAATTCGTTCGCTCCGCATCGGATTGCGTTTATATGCCATGGCCGAAGAACCGATCTGATTCTTTTCAAAGGGCTCCTCCACTTCCTTCAGATGCTGCAGAAGACGGATATCGTTGGAGAATTTATGTGCGCTGATGGCAATGCCGGAAAGGACGTTCAGCACTCTCGCATCCACCTTCCGGGAATAGGTCTGTCCGGATACCGGGTAACAGGACTCATATCCCATCTTTTCCGCGATTTTCTTGTCCAGTGCCTTTACTTTTTCATGATCTCCGTTAAAGAGTTCCATGAAGCTGGCCTGGGTTCCCGTGGTTCCCTTGGAACCGAGCAGCTTCTGCTGGCTGAGCATATATTCCACATCGCTGAGATCCATCATCAGATCCTGCAGCCAAAGGGTCGCCCGCTTTCCGACGGTTGTCGGCTGAGCCGGCTGGAAATGTGTAAAGGCAAGTGTCGGAAGGTCTTTTCTCTCCAGAGCAAATTCCGACAGCTTCTGGATGACATTGAGAAGCTTCCTGCGTACAAGCCGGAGGCCTTCTGTCATGATGATCACATCGGTATTGTCGCCCACGTAGCAGCTGGTTGCGCCGAGATGGATCACACCTGCTGTCTTCTCGCTCACTTCACATCCGTAAGCATACACGTGGCTCATGACATCGTGGCGGACGAGCTTTTCCCGTTCCTTTGCCACTTCGTAATTGATGTTCTCTGCATTGGCCCGAAGCTCTTCGATCATATCCGGGGTAATGCGGGGCTCGCCGTTCTCATCGGCAAGGCCAAGCTCCATCTCTGCCTCGGCAAGGGCAATCCAGAGCTTCCTCCAGGTCTTAAATTTCATGTCGGGCGAAAAGATGTATTGCATTTCCCGACTGGCGTACCGCTCGGAAAGCGGGCTGTCGTATCTGTCTCTCATGTTATTCTCCTTCCATGTATGTGCGGATGGCGTCGTGCCAGTCGGCAAATGTGTAGGCGCCGGTGAGCTTCAGCATGTAGTTTTCCAGGACGGAATAGGCGGGGCGTTTGGCAGGCGTCGGATACTCGTCTGTTGTTACGCGTTTCACCTCTGTTTTAACGCCGGCCAGGCGGAAGATTTCCTCCGTGAACTCTGCCCAGGAGCAGTATCCTTCGCAGGTTCCGTGGAAAATACCGTAGTTTTCCGTCGGTTCCAAAGCATGGATACAGCGTGCCAGCTCAACCGCACTGGTCGGACTTCCGATCTGGTCATGTACAACGGATACCGTATCATGCGTTTCGGCAAGGCCGAGCATAGTGCGGACAAAATTCTTTCCGTCCCCGTACAGCCATGCTGTACGCACGATAAAAAAGTGATGAGAGAACTGCTTTACGAATTCCTCTCCGGCATATTTGGTCTTTCCGTATGCGCCCAGCGGTGCAGGTGCATCAAACTCCGTATAAGGCTCTGCCGCTGTTCCGTCGAATACATAATCCGTGGAAACATGTACCAGCTTTGCACCGTATTTTTCCGCTGCGATTGCGAGGTTTCTCGGTCCGATGGCATTCACACGGTATGCTGCATCCCAGGCGGACTCTGCCGCATTGACATTCGTAAAGGCTGCCGCATTGATGACCACATCCGGCTTTTCCGCAGCAAAGAACGCATCCACCTCCGGAAGCGCGGTGATATCAAGTGACTGATAACCTTCCACTCCGACATCCGTAAGGATGAGCTCGGTGCCTTCTTCTCCCTTATACTCGTTCTGCAGTGCCCGGCCAAGCTGGCCGTTCGCACCGGTGATCAAGATTTTCTTCATGAATCTCTCCTTTTCACACTTTTTTATCTTACATAACACATCAGTCAAAAAGTCTCAGCGTTAGAACTGCACGCCCCAGGTCTTAAAATATATGAGGAGCGACTTCATAAACTGCATGACACCCTTCATATTCCGGGTATTATCACGGTTCCATTTATGGAACACATGTACATTCGGGTCAAACAGAATGGTTCGCCCCGACGTCAGCACACGCTTCGACAGATCGGAGTCCTCACAGTACATGAAATACTTGTGGGAGAACCCTTTCCAATCGTAAAGATCCTTTGTCCTGCCCGCAAAAAAACACCCTGTACAGAACTGAATTTCTGTCGGTTTTGTAAAGGTCTCATTCGAACGGGTATATTTTGTTCTCAGCCAGTGAAAGCCGGGGAATTTTTCAATAATGGAAAACCGGATGGATGGACCGAATTTGGGAATCGCCTGCTCTGTCCCATCCGGATTCAGAATGCGCGGTGTCACAAGCCCCGCCTTGGGGTTCGCTTCAAGCAAATCAGCCAGACGACGGAATACATTGTCGGCCGCCTCGATATCCGGGTTCACCACAAAATGATACCGAGAACGCACCCTGCTGATGATTGCATTATGTCCCCGGCCAAAGCCCAGATTTTTTTCACTCCGGATCACGATGACCTCCGGAAAAGCTTCCTCGATCAGATCCGGGGTGCCATCCGTAGAAGCATTGTCAAAAATGATGAGACGGAAGGACAGTCCCGCAGCCTCTTTGAGACAGGTTTCCACAGCTTTCCTGATTGTTTCCCTGTTATTGTAGGTCACGATTCCGGCCGTGATCTCAGTTTTCGGAAAAGTTTTCAACATCATAATCCTCAAATACCAGTTCGGAGTGTCCTTCGAACGCCTCTGTGGAATCCTTTTTGAATATAACGATGAGCGTCTGGAAGATGAGCTTCACATCCAGCCAGAAGCTGTATTCTTCGATGTAAAGAAGGTCCAGGATCAGTTTATCCCTGGGGGATGTATTGTATTTTCCGGCAATCTGCGCATAGCCCGTAATACCGGCCTTCACACGGAGACGGTATTCAAACTCCGGCAGATCGGAGGTGTAGTTGAAGATGTTGGCCAGCATCTCGGGACGCGGACCGACAATACTCATGTCGCCCCGGAACACATTCCAGAACTGCGGAATCTCATCGATCCGGAAACGGCGGAGCCACCTGCCCACCTTGGTGATGCGATCATCTCCGACCACGGTATTGTAATTCTCCACATCCTCTTTCATGGAGCGGAGTTTATATACGGAGAAGATTCTTCCGCCGCGGGTCGCACGGTTCTGTTTGAAGAACACCGCTCCGCCATCCTCCACTTTGATGGCCATGGCCGCGAGGATGAGCAGCGGCGACGTGATCACCAGCGCCATAGCGGAAAGCAGGATATCAAACGCACGCTTCACCACCTTCTGCTCCGGCGTCATGCCGCGGGTAGAAAGGGCGAACAGAGAAACATCGTCCAGTATGACATGCCGCGCATTCAGCTCGACCACGTCGGCCATGCTGGGACTGATATAAACATTCTTCATGCTCTGGTAACAGTATTCCACGATTTCCGTCCGCTCACGCACGGGAACATCGTACAGCACGATGGTATCGTACTGCTTAACGACCTCTTTCAGTTCGGGGTTCCGGTAATCGATGCTGCGGCAGATCTGGTACTGCAGCTTATATTTACGGATGCCCCGGGTCACCTCGTTGAGTGACCGCTGGGAGCTGGTAATGATAATACAACGCTCAGGCGCATGCAGCTTAAAGTAAAACCAGTTGCCGACATAGGTTGCCAGGACGATTTCCAGAATCTGCAAACCGATAACGATCAAAAGCAGCCAGGGATGAGAAAAACGGAACCGGATGCCGTTGGCCGAGTTCGTATTCATGACGCAGAGCATGATATATGCGATAGCATCGGTAAAAAACACACCAAGAGACAGCGAAATGATGATCGGCTTCGATTTTCTTTTGCCGATATCATATCCGCCGTATATCTTCAAAAACAGGTATCCGGAAATGAAAAAGCTGAGGATGGTAACTACGCTGGTTCGGCTCTGTACGAGCAGCTGCCAGTTCTTAATGGCAAATACCCGGTAGAACGTCCAGAACAGCAGGAAGAATACCCCGGCCTTCATCAAAAACACGATGAGATTTCCACATTTTCGTACTAATCTCTTCATGCCCCTATCATAATCCATTCTTCATCATATTTCAAGTATCGCAGCATCATAATCACCCTGCCTTCCGCAGGTTACAAAAAGTCATACCGTTACAGGTTTCACATCAATGAACATTCAGCATGATCGGAAGTGCCTTATGGAGATTGAGAATGCGGCAATCCTTATAGGTTCCGCCATACTCTCCGTCTACGGTCCATGCCACGGGCTCAGCGGCCCTGACCATGATCCTGCTGGCTGTCCGGTATACCGTATAAGGATTTCCTTCCTTGCCCATCAGGACGCCGGCCACAACCTGCGGCATCTGCTGGGGCTTTTGCGGTTTTCTGACCAGTACCACCTCAAATTTACCATCGCTGAACTGCATTTTATTCGGAGAAATGTTTTTAATTCCACCTACGGAACGGGAATTGGTGATCTGTCCATAGATAAATTCCCCTTTGACGATTTCATCATCCAACTGAAGTTCCATCTTACAGGGTTTATTATTTGCCAGATTCTTCGCCGCTTCGATCACATATGCCCCATAGCCCAGAGAGTTTTTCAGATTCTGCGGTGTGGAATAAGAAATCTCCGTAAAGAGTCCGAAAGCGGCCACATAAATAAAATGACGGTTTTCCAACTGGCCCACATCCACACAGCAGGGTTTCCCCTTTATGATGGCTTTTGCCGCCGTAACGGGATTCCGGCTGATCCGGAGGCTCTTTCCGTAATCATTGGTGGATCCGCAGGGAATATATCCGAGCTTTACGCGTTGCTTCAGACGCCGTTCCAGAGCGATCACACCGGCCACGGTACTGTCCAGCGTACCGTCTCCGCCTGCGCAGACGATCAGGCTGTAATTCCCGCCATTCTCATAAACCTGACGGGTCGTATCCTCGGAATTCTTTGTCGGATATACCTCAACCGCATAGCCTTCCTCTGCAAAAATCTTGATAATATCAATGAGACTTGCCTTGATCACTGTCTTTCCCGCCTTCGGATTTACCAAAAAAAGTAAACGATCAGCCATTTTTTTCCTCCAGATATTGTAAAAGTCCTCTCCGGCGCAGTTTGCAGGCCGGACACGCGCCGCATCCCTCTCCTGGGATTCCGTTGTAACAGGTCACGGTCTTATCCCGCACCAGTTCGAATCCGCCAAGGGAATCGGCCATCTCCCAGGTCTCTTTTTTGTCCAGCCACATGAGCGGCGTGATCAGACGAAACTCATAATCCATCGCCAGGTTCAGTGTCACATTCAGCGATTTGATAAAACCGTCCCTGCAGTCCGGATATCCCGAAAAATCACTTTGGGATACACCGGTGATCACATCCTTTACCCCATGTGTCTTGGCAAAGATTGCCGCATACGTAAGAAACAGAAGGTTTCTGCCCTCCACAAAGGAGTTTGGCGGACCATCCTCCGGTTTATCCTCCTCCACCTTGATTTCCTCTCTGGTGAGGGAATTCGGCGCCAGGCGGTTCAGTTCTTTTAAATCGATCACCTCACGGGGAACCCCGAGCTCTTTGCAGATTTCCTCCGCCGCCTGAAGTTCCGACGAATGCCGCTGTCCGTAATCAAAAGACACGGCATAAACCTTTTCATAATTTTTTTGGGTCCACAGAAGGCAGGTCGTGCTGTCCTGTCCGCCGCTATATACAACTACCGCAGATTTTTCTCTCATAATCTTCTCCACTGTTTTTGCTTCATGCAATGATTGCAAAACAACAATCCCCGCACGTTTCCGTTCCCGTCTGCTAAAGCCAGGCCGGAATCGTTCCTTTATTTCTACACCAGACGATCTCTCAGAGCCGCATCCTCTTTGAAAGCCCCACGGAACACCTCGGTCACCGTCTGGGACGGCGTATTCTTAATACCGCGCGCGGTCATGCAGCTGTGCTTGCCTCTGATCAGAACCGCCACATCCTCCGTACCGGTAACCATCTGCATAATATCCGCAATGTCCGATCCGATGCGCTCCTGCAGCTGGAGACGTTTCCCGACCATCTCGGCGATCCTGGCAATCTTAGACAGGCCGATCACCTTGTCCTTCGGGATATAAGCCACCGAAACATGCATATCATACATGAGCGCAATATGATGCTCGCAATAGCTGAATATCTCAATATCTTTCACATAGACCATACCGCATCCCTCCGGCACGGGGAATGTCTTGCCGAAGCGTGCGGCAATCTCCTCATTGGTGAGGCCGATTCCCTCAAACACTTCTTCGCACATCCGGGCTACCCGGTCCGGCGTTTCCACGAGCCCCGCACGGTCGGGATTCTCCCCAAGTGCGATGAGAAACTCTCTGGTTAATTCTCTGATTTTGTCCTTATCCACTGCCATTTTTATACGCCCCTTTCTTCCGGGTTCCAGATGAGCTTATGCAGCTGAAGCTGCAAACGCACATCATTTGCTTTTCTTTGGAGAAGCTCTTCCACGATTTCCTGCGGATCGATTCTGCCGAAGACCGGACTTACATAAACCTTGCAGACCTCTGTCAGCCGGTATTGTTCGATCACTTCAAACATCCGCATGAGGTCAAACCTGTCCGTGACAACAAATTTCACGGTATCGCATTCCCGGAGCCGTTTGAAATTGTGCCCGATCATAAATCCTTCCATGCCGCTCCCCGGGCATTTATAGTCCACGGTATAACTGATCCGATCGGAAATGCCAAAGTAGGGAGAAAGATCCACTGCTCCGTTTGTTTCCACTTCCACACGAATAAACGGATCACCGGAAAACCGGACGAGAAGCTCCCGGATATCCTTTTGCAGCATGGGTTCTCCGCCCGTTAGTGTCACATTTTTGATGCCCGTGGATTCTACCCATTGGATGATTTCCGAAACGGTCATCTCCTCCCGGGCCGGTTCTTCCACCGCCCAGAGCGTATCACACCAGCTGCATCTTAGATTACATCCCGAAAACCGGACAAAGGCGGCCGGTTCTCCTGCCCGCTGCCCTTCTCCGTTGATACTCACAAATCGTTCCGCTACCTGAAAACTCATGCCGGATCCCTCCGGTAGGTTGCTTTATTCCGCGGCGTCTCAAATACGGTTACCGCCGATACCGGAAAGCCTTTTTCCGCAAGCCGGTCAAAGAAAAATCTGGCCATATTCTCAGCCGTCGGCCGTCCAACGAATTCAACCAGACGAAAGCCCTCTTTTCCAAGCGCCGCAAGTGTTTCCGGGAAAAGACTGCCGGCTTCGTAAATGAGGCAGTGATCCATCCTGTCCGTTTCATCCTTCAGGGCATCCTTTAGGTCAGCAAAATCGACCACCATCCCGCGGCTTTTCCCTTCCGTTTCAACGTTTTCGGCAGTCACCTCTGCCTCAACCGTCCAGCGGTGGCCGTGGATATTGGCGCACTTCCCCCCATGGTCCTTCAGAAAATGTGCCGCATCAAAGCTTTCTTTGATTGAAATGATATACATGAATTCCCTTCTTTCTCCATTGGCGAGCCTCAAAACGCAAATACTTGCAGACTATACCTTACATGCAGGCAGAAAAACTGCCACACGCTTTTTCACTCTCGCAGAGAAAAAGGCAGAGTTTCCCCTGCCGAATAGTCCCGGTTTTTTGCAGGAGGGTACAAATGAACTGCTTATTACTCACCATAAGAGCTGCATAGGCAGCTCTCATTTGTTGATCATATTATTTATTTCTAAACTATATCCCAAGGAATTTTTTCACAACGCTTTCCATCTCTTCCTTTTCGCACACAGTTTTATGAAGAATCTCCGCATTGCGGATTTCCTCTACTGCCTGCGGAACCGGAACGCCGGAAAGCTCGGCTAACCGATCTACCAGTTTGAAATCATCCTCTTCGGAAAGCTCCGGATCGATAGCGGTCATGACGCTTCTGGTAAACTTATACGGACTCGCCGTTGAAGCAATGAGTGTCGGGGTATCGTCTCCGGTTTCCTCTTTGTATTTGTCATAAACCGCTGCCGCAACAGCCGTATGCGGATCAATCACATAACCGTCTTCGTTATAGACGGTGCGGATCATCTCCGCCACCTCATCCATATTCGCAAAATTTCCGTAGAAGCTGTAAAGACTGCTCTTCATCTCTTCCGTGATCTCGTATTTTCCGGTTTCCGAAAGAGACTGCATCAGCTCCCTGTTCTTCTCCGCATCGTTCCCGCTGAGTCTGTAGATCAGACGCTCCAGATTGCTGGAGATCAGGATATCCATGGACGGAGAAGTCGTCAGAATAAACTCCCTGTTCCGGTCATAGGTTCCTGTTGTAAAGAAATCATAAAGCACCTTGTTGTCATTGGATGCACAGATGAACTTTGCTACGGGAAGGCCCATCAGCGAAGCATAATATGCCGCAAGGATATTGCCGAAATTTCCTGTCGGAACGACCACATTCACCGGATCGCCCGCTTTGATGGTCCCGGACTTCACAAGACGTGTATAACCGTATACATAGTAAACCATCTGCGGAACCAGACGGCCGATGTTAATACTGTTGGCCGATGAGAAGCGGAAGCCGTTCTCCGCCAACACGTCCTTCAAATCATGATCGGAAAACATCTTCTTGACACCGGTCTGGGCATCGTCAAAATTGCCATGGATGCCGGCCACAAAGGTATTCTTTCCCTTTTCCGTCACCATCTGTTTTTCCTGAATGGGACTCACACCGTCTTTCGGATAAAAAACAGCAATTCTTGTACCCGGCACATCCGAGAAACCGGCAAGCGCAGCCTTTCCCGTATCACCGGAGGTTGCGGTCAGGATAACGATTTCCTCTTCCATGTTGTTCTTCTTTGCCGCCGTTACCATGAGGTACGGCAGGATGGAAAGTGCCATATCCTTAAATGCAATGGTCTTTCCATGGAAAAGCTCCATGTAGAAGGCTCCGTGATGATACTTTACCGGCACGATCTTTTCATCGTCGAATTTCTCATCATAAGCACTGCTGATACAATGCCAGAGTTCTTCATCGGTAAAGTCACCCAGCATTTGACGCATGACGGCAAAAGCCACACCGCGATAATCCATGGTGCCAAGCTCCGCAAAGGTTTTGTCCAGTTCCGGAATCTCATCCGGGACGAAAAGACCGCCATCCTCCGCAAGGCCCTTCAGGATTGCCTGGGAAGCCGTTACCGCTTCGTTTTCATTTCTCGTGCTTCTGTACAAAAATGCCATAGGTCATCTCCTTATTTCATAAATAGATGGGCAACGGGATTCATTTCATCCAGAAAGCTCATCACAGGTATTTTCTGTGTCATCTCATAATACGCCGCCGAACCGGAAAGTGCAAGTACAGCCATGGCAACCCATACGAAGAGAAGCCCCATGGCAACACCAAGCACAAGGCCGAGCCCGTGATCCACCGCATAAACGATCATAAACTTGTTGATTGCACCATAGCACAGCCGGCAGATGAAGTACAGCGCCAGACGGGCTATGATGTACACGATCACCACGGCGATCAGATTGATCAGCATATTGGTCAGCCTCTTGGCCGTATAATCAAAGAAATTATCTACACCAAGCTTTTTCCAGGTTTTCTCATCATTCCCTTTGTCCAGCTTACTTTTCAGTCCCTTCGGAAGCTCCAGCCCCTTGAATATACTGTTCTGTGTATCCTGATCCGCTGCCCCGGACATTTTTGCGGAGGTCTGCGCCTCTGCTTCTCTCTTCGCTTCACTATCGCTGAAGCCGACACCCTTCAGGTAATCCTCTGTTTCCGAGAAAAGAATATCATGCATCTCGGAATAGAGTTTTTCATGTACCTTATCATCTATGGATGTCTTTTCAATGATCAGATTCCGCACATAAGGCATGAGCAGATATGCCGCTAACAGCGCTACCGCAACGGAAATAAGGCCCAGAAGACTCCGGAAAAGACCCCGCCGGAATCCGAGCCATACATTAAATGCAAATAGCATGATCAAAATAACTAATACCGCTGCAAACATTACTTATCCTCAGTTGTTAATTTTATTGTTTCTGTTCTGTCTTCAAAGGTTACAATATACTGGTTTCTCTTTGCAGCCGGTACCATGGATTTGATCATGGAGGAAAAGGCATAGGAGAACTTCGTCCGACCGGATTTCGTCACAATCAGACACTGGTTTCCGCCTGTCACAATGATCTCGTTCTTGGCCGCGTAGATCCGCTCATATTCAATGGAGAACGGATACTGAAACAGCTCCTTGCCGCTCGTGTCATAGACCTTCATCAGATAGCCGCCCACGTTGGCATCCGGATTCTTTTGTACGATGCCTACATAGGAGGAGGAATAGAAAACACCGATGACCTCACCATCGTAAGCGATCGTCGCTTTTTCCGTCGGCTTTTCCTTCATGGTGTAGAGCTTGATCTCCTGATCCGTAAAGGCCGCCACACAGCTGTTGGTCAAAAACTCTACCTTGGGGATCATCTCATCATCAAAGGTGAAACCGCCCACCATACGGTCCGCATTGGTATTCTGACCGACCTCACCGAAGTTATAGGCAGTGAGCTGATTCACGATATTGACACCATCCAGGCGGAAATAGCTCGTAAACAGCTTCTGTCCATCATCGGAGATGGTCATATCGATCGGATAGCCGCTCCGGTCAATCGAGGTCTGCATTTCGTAGATTTTCTCACCCGTGCTGCTGTACATATTGATGTAATTCACTTCATCCGATTCCAGAATAACGGTAAAGGCACCCGTTTTACATACATCGATATCGCGGATTTCGTAAGGCATGGTCACCTTTCCGACCTCTCCGGCTGTACTGAACACACAGACCGTGTTTCCGCCCTTGTCGCCGATGACCGCATAGTCGCCCTTCACCTTTGCGATGGGAACCTTGAGGTCGATACCGGTTGTCCAGACCATGTCACCGTTGGCATTGATATAGGATACACCCTCCGGCGTATACTTCAGCAGATTTCCGCCGAATTCAATGTATTCCGCCGTTGCCTCATACTGCAGCTCCGTGGAACGGATTACCTTGTACCCTCTGTAACGACGCATCTTTCGATAGACATAAACACCGACGGAAAGCGACACAATAAGAACCAGAAGAAAGAGCACCCAAAATGTCTTGATGTGTGCCTTCTTTCTTCGGTTCTTTTGATTTTCCCGGGTTTCGCCGCCTAACGGCTGCTTGACCCGGATTACCTTATCATCCTGCTCTTGTCCACTTTTTCTTCGGAATTTCATTCCTGTTTCCTTTTATGCCTGTTCGATCGTGCTTCCGTTTCTAATAAAACCTCCGACACAGATTTCCCGAACAGTTACTATTTTTCATTTGTATGGATCAGCGCCTTATTGACTGCACTGATCAGTGCATAAGCGGATGCCACGATGATATCGTCCTGGATACCTGCGCCCCAGAATACCTTATCACTGTTTTCCAGCTGAATGCCGACAGACGCAAATGCCTGGGAATTGGAGCCGGACTGCAGCGCATGCTCATCGTAGGAAACCAGCTGGAAGGATACGTTGAAATGCCGCATCACCGCATTGCTGATGGCATCCAGACGGCCGTTTCCTTTTCCATGGTAAACCTTGTGAATGCCGTTCCGCTCGATCGTAAGCTCACAGGAAATACCGTCTTCCTGCTTGAAGTGGCACTCTTTATAGGAAATGGGGCTTTCCACGTTCACGTAATCCTGCATGAATACCTGGTAAACCTCTTCCGGTTTCAGTTCCTTATGCTGGCTGTCGGAAACACCCTTTACATCATAGCCGACATCCTCGCGCATCTTCTTAGGCAGGATAATACCATATTTCGTTTCAAGAATAAAGCCAATTCCGCCTTTTCCGGACTGGCTGTTGATGCGGATCACATCTCCGTCGTAGGTCCGGCCGATATCCTCGGGGTTCAGCGGCAGATAGGGAACCGTCCACATCTGTTCCGGATCCGACTCCCGAAGCTTCATGCCCTTTGCAATTGCATCCTGGTGTGAACCGGAGAATGCTGCAAATACAAGCTTTCCGCAATAGGGCTCTCTGGGGTAGATTTCCATCCCTGTCAGGCGCTCATAGATTTCCTGCATTCTGGGCATGTCCGTGAAGTCCAGTTCGGGATCCACGCCATGCGTATACATGTTAAGACCCAGCGTGATGATGTCCACATTACCGGTTCTCTCACCGTTACCGAACAGCGTTCCTTCAATCCGGTCCGCGCCGGCCAGGATTCCCAGCTCCGCATCTGCCACGCCGCAGCCGCGGTCATTGTGCGGATGCAGGGACAGGATTACATTTTCCCTGTATTTCATATTCTTATGGAAGTATTCAATCTGGCTCGCATATACGTGCGGCAGAGACATTTCCACAGTTGCGGGCAGATTGATGATGGCCTTTCTGTCCGGTGTCGGCTTCCAAACATCGAGTACAGCATTTACAACCTCCAGAGCATATTCCGGTTCCGTACCGGTAAAGCTCTCGGGAGAATACTCAAAACGGTATTTCGCGCCGTCCTCATCGGCAAGACGCTGCAGGAGCGCTGCACCGCCTACAGCGATCTGTTTAATCTCTTCCTTGGACATCTTGAAGACCTGTTCCCGCTGCGCCACGCTGGTGGAATTGTACACATGCACGATCACGTTCGCCGGATTTGCCCCGCGAACCGCTTCGAATGTCTTCTTGATGATATGTTCTCTTGCCTGGGTCAGAACCTGAATGGTCACATCATCGGGGATCAAATCCTCCTCGATAAGTTTCCGGCAGAATTCATATTCCGTGTCGCTGGCTGCCGGAAAACCGATTTCGATTTCCTTGAAGCCTACCCGGATCAGTTCTTTATAGAATTCAATCTTTTCATCAAGGTTCATGGGAACGACCAGTGCCTGATTTCCGTCCCGAAGATCCACGCTGCACCAGATCGGTGCCTTATCCACGTATTCCTTGTTCACCCAATCGGTACAGGGTACCGGAGGCATGTAATAGCCTCTTCTGTAATGCTGATAATTCTTCATGTCTTTTCCCTCCATTTGATCGGTTTATCCGAATAACCTGAGCCTTCCGTCCAATGCCTTTTCAACATTTTAGATGCGCATGTTATTCGGCCGGGGTGCAGCTCATAAAAGAAACCTGCACCTCTATAACAACAGTTGCATAGAGACGCAGGTAAATGCGCGGTACCACTCTACTTCGCACCCTAAAGATGCGCCCTCACGGATACGGCCTTCTCAACTTACAACGGTATTTTCTACCTGATGTCTGCTATTCAGCGATATCCTCCTGCTGTAACGGGCAGGTTCCCGTCCTAAGCTACTTACCTCGAAATCCAAAGCATTTCCCTCTTTTTCATTCCAAATGTTCACCCGGCTGCTCCGGGGCCAGTTCAGCTTTCCTATCCTCTGCCTCGCACCACCCGGCAGTTCTCTCGGCGGCCTCAAAAAACCTACTACTCCCCATCTAAGCATTTTCTTATCTAATTGCTTACAAATCTACCACAAGCTTTCCCTCCTGTCAAGGGGCAAGGCAATACTTGCATTTTATGCGACGGGAATATATGATGATACTGTTATACGAAGAAATTGTATTCCTCTCCGGCATACTATCCGGAGATGCAATACAGTCTGCCGGGAAACTCCCGCAATCCAAATCATATGAATCCGGAGGAAAGGCTATGCCACCGATCACAAACGACTGGGCCGATAAATTAAAGGAAGAATATAAGAAAGACTACTACAAAAAGCTGTTTCAGTTTGTAGGTGCCGAATATAGCAGCCGCACGATCTATCCGCCGGGAGACGATATCTTCAACGCCTTTCACCTCACCCCGCTGAAGGATGTGAAAGTTGTGATCATCGGTCAGGATCCCTATCACGAACCCGGCCAGGCGCACGGACTATCCTTTTCCGTGAAGCCGGGCGTACAGATTCCTCCGTCTCTTCTCAATATATATAAGGAATTACAGGAGGACCTTGGCTGTTATATCCCGAACAACGGATATCTGGTCAAATGGGCCCAGCAGGGAGTTCTTCTTCTGAACAACGTCCTCACCGTCCGCGCCCATCAGGCCGGCTCCCACCATAACTGCGGCTGGGAAGAATTTACGGACGCCGCCATCCGTGCCGTGAACCAGGAAGCACGCCCGATTGTCTTTCTTTTATGGGGCAGCCATGCGCAGCAAAAGAAAAAGATGCTGACGAATCCGCAGCATCTTGTCCTGGAAGCGCCGCACCCCAGTCCGCTCTCCGCTTACCGGGGCTTCTTCGGATGCAAGCACTTCAGTAAAACAAACGATTTTCTCCAACGCCATGGCCAAGAGCCCATCGATTGGCAGATTGAAAACATCTAAGCGATTCAGGCTTTATGACTTACATCGCCTTTACTTCTTCAAATTCTTTGATGATCTCATCTTCCGGCTTCGGTGTGATGAGGCTGACCAGGATGATCATGATGATGGATACGGCAAAGGCCGGTGCCAGCTCATACAGATCCCAGTTTCCGCCCATCGGACGAACCAGATACTTCCAGATGAATACCATGGCACCACCGGAAACCATACCGGCGAAAGCACCGAACTTATTCGTACGCTTCCAGAAGAGCGAAAGCAGGGTAACCGGTCCGAATACAGCGCCAAAGCCTGCCCATGCAAAGGATACGATGTTAAATACCGAGCTGTTGGGGTTCCATGCCAGAACAACGCCGAGGATGGCAACCACGATCAGCGTCAGACGGGCAACAAGCATAGCTGCCTTCTCACTCATATTTACATGGAACACATCACGGATGATATTCTCGGAAACCGCAGAGGATGCTGCGATCAGCTGGGAATCCGCCGTTGACATCGTAGATGCCAGGATACCGGCAATAATGAGACCTGCCAGCATGGCAAAGAGGATGTTCGGCTGACTCAGCTTATTGGCCAGCTCTACGATCAGTGTCTCAGCCTTGGACCAGCTGCTGAGGTCTTCGCCATCGATCAGGCTTGTCAGTGCACCTGCACGTGTCATGGCACGGCCTACAATACCAAGGAATACAGCTACAGCCAGAGAGAGGACAACCCATACGGATGCAACTCTTCTGGAAAGCTTCAGTTTATTCGGATTCTTAATCGCCATGAACCGGAGCAGGATATGCGGCATACCGAAGTAGCCGAGGCCCCAGCAGAACATGGTAATCTTATTAAAGAGGCCGTAGGATTCTGACATCCCGTTGGAAGCCGCATCTACAGCATCGTTCACATGCTTCGCGTTAATGCAAAGGAAGCCCTTCAGATCCTTCGTATTATCAATTACAGCGGAAAGACCGCCTGCATGGTGGATACCGTAGCAAAGCACCATGATCAGTGCAAAACTCATAACGATGGACTGGATAAAGTCCGTCTTGGAGGCCGCCAGGAAGCCGCCTGTTGTCGTATATCCCACGATGATCACGGCTGCGACCACCATGGCCAGCTGATAATTCACACCGAAAAGTGTGTGGAACAGCTTTCCACAGGCCGAGAAACCGGATGCGGTATACGGAACAAAGAAGATAATGATGGCTGCCGCGCCGACAAGGAGAAGTATGTTGTGCTTATCCCGGAAGCGGTTCTTAAAGTAATCCGGCAGTGTGATTGCCTTTACCTTCTCCGTGTAATTCCGAAGTCTCTTCGCGGTAATGAGCCAGTTGAGATAGGTACCCACCGCCAGACCGAAGCAGGTCCAGCCGGCATCGGCCACGCCTGAAAAGTAAGCGAGACCGGGCACACCCATCAGGAGGTAGGAACTCATATCCGAAGCTTCCGCACTCATGGCCGTAACAAAGGGGCCGAGCCGTCTGCCGCCAAGATAGAAATCCCCAATGTCATTGTTGTTTCTGGATGCGGCAAATCCCACGATCAGCATTCCCATGAGGTAAATGCAGATCGATATGAGAATACCGATTTGAGCAGTTGTCATGTTCCCGTTTCCTTTCTATATGATTGTTTTTCAAAACGGGAAATATTCTACCATATATTGTTGGTTAATGCAACGGGAATAAGGGGTGAATCCGTTCCTCATTTATTACAAAAGCAGGAAAACCTGAAAGAGTCTATTCGGGATGGTCCCTCATAGACTCTTTCAGTTTTTCCTGCTCAGTTTACAATACTTCACAAATATTCAATAACAATGAAGTTATCTTGTTCGATACGGATTTAATGTACTTCCCGGGGCGGCACCGCCTTTGTCGACCAGGCGGATTTCGATGGCTTCCAGGCGGTAGGCGTACCCGGAGGTTCCGCTCATCTCGCCGTTCTTGGCCCAGCCGAGCCAGCCAAGGCCCTGCACATGTACGCGATAATAGATATCGTACTTCTGCGCCGCATTTCCGGTCAGTTCTATTTTGATTGCCTCAAGGCGCTTCGATTCTCCGCTGGTGCCGCTCATGGCGCCGTTCTGCTTCCAGCTCTGCCAGCCGTATTTCTGCACATGCGTCATGTAACGGATTCCGCCGTCTATATTCCGGTTCAACCGGATTTCGATTCCCTCGAGCCGCTTCGCCTGTCCGCTGGTACCGCTCATCTCACCGTCGGCCTTCCAGTTCTGCCAGCCGATCGACTGAATATGTGTCCGGTAGTTCACTGCGCCCTTATAGGGGCTCACAAAACTGTTGCTCGTGGAAACGCCGGGGCTCTTTCCCTTCGGCACGATCACGATATTGATACCTTCAAGCCGCTTCGCCAGACCCTCGGTACCGCTCATGGCTCCGTTCTTGGCCCAGCCGAGCCAGCCGTAGGTCTGCGCATGTACCCGGTAATAAACATCGTATTTATCTTTATCCGCACCGGTCAGCTCAATACAAATGGCCTCCAGCCGTTTCGCTTTTCCGCTGGTGCCGCTCATCTCGCCGTCATACTTCCAATCCTGCCAGCCATAGGTCTGCACGTGGGTCTTGTAGCGGATTCCGAGATTCGAATTGCCGCTCACCTTGATGCAGATTCCCTCCAGCCGCTTCGCCTCGCCTCTGGTGCCGCTCATGGTACCGTTCGTTACCCAGTCCTGCCAGCCATAGGTCTGTACATGGGTCTGATAGGAAACCGTGATTCCGCTCGCAAGGTTCTTCACCTCCGGGTTATTGTCGGAATCCACCGAACTGTCCTTCGCGTTCCGATACCAGTTCCGGATAAACCGGCCGGATGTTGTCAGTTCGTCCTCTGTCCATCCGCTGGTCTTCGTGCACCAGGACTGGATCAGAGAAGAGGTTTCCGGCTTATTGGAAAGGTTCCATGCACAGTAGCTCACGCCGTAGTTGTCGCACATTCTGAGCCATTCCGTTGCCCGGTTCGTATCCACGTTTCCGTTACCGTTTGCCTCGGAAAGGCCGTACTCCGTAACAAAAACAGGTGTCTTATAGGTACTGATTGCTGTCGGAATCTTATCCTTCAGCCACTGATTGTGGGACGAATCCGATGCATAGAAATGGAAGGTATACATCAGATTGCTGTAGCCGCGGATCGGATCCTCGCAGGGTTCATAGAGATGCCCTGCCGTGCCGAGCTGGGACCAGGTGGGCGTACCGACAATGATCACCGCATTCGGATCATACTGCCGGATCACCGGAATCACTTCCTCGGCATAGGATTTGATATCCCCCCAGCTGCAGCCGTTCGGTTCGTTGCAGATTTCGTAGAGGATATTCCTGTTATTCCGATACGTTGAGGCCATCTCCGCAAAGAATTCCTTTGCTTCCACCTTATGCGTCTGGGGATTGCCATCGTTCAGAATATGCCAGTCCACGATCACATACATGCCAAGCTCTGTGGCATACTGGATGCCGTTCTTCACCTGCTGCTTCATACCCTCTTTGTTGCCCCGGGTATAGCCGTTATACTCTTCCGTATACATAGCCAGACGGATGCAGTTGGCATTCCAGTCATCCCGTAAGGTCTTATAGGCCTCCCGGTTGTTATACTCCGGATACCAGCCCAGACCATGGGTGGAAATACCGCGGATTTGGAAAGGCCGGCCATACTGATCGACCAGCCTTGTTCCTTTTACGGACAGCCTGCCGTGCAGGCTGAGAGGCGTGGCCCCTGCAGCCGATACTTCTGTACCTTTCTGCCCCATGGGAATAATCCTTGTAAGGCCGGACAGGACCAGAACTGCTGCAAGGAGCACTGCCAAAACACTTTTCGTTAATCTTCTACACGTTTTCATGATATTCGGATTATTATTTGTCCTTCTTTGTCTCGGTTTCCTTGGTCTCTGTATCCTTGTAATCATACTTCAGAACTGTCACGGAAAGCGGCGGAATATCGATCATGATCGAATTTTCCATTCTGTCCGCAGCAATCTTCTCTGCTTTCATAAGCTTCTTCGGTCCGATATTTCTGCCGAGGCCGCCGTACTTCTCCTCGTCGGAGGAAAGGATTTCCTTGTAGTTTGTGAGACACGGAACACCGATGCGGTAGCCCTTTCTCTCAACCGGAACAAAGTTGCAGATGAACATCAGCTGATCCTTTGCGGTCTTTCCTCTTCTGACAAAGGCCACAATGCCGGAATCCTTGTCATCAACCTTGGTCCATTCAAAGCCCATGGGCTCGTTGTCGTTATAGTACATCGCATCGTACTTGGTATACAGATGGTTCAGATCCTTCACAAAGTCCTGCATTCCCCTATGCTTCGGATCGTCCAGAAGGTACCAGTCCAGACTCCTTGCCTCGCTCCACTCCCGAAGCTGTGCAAATTCCTGTCCCATGAAGAGAAGCTTCTTTCCGGGATGACCCGCCATGAAGCCGTAAGCCGTCCGGAGGTTCGCAAACTTATCAAACTCGAAGCCGGGCATCTTATTCAGCATGGAGCACTTCAGGTGCACAACCTCATCATGCGAAATGACAAGAATGTAATTCTCCGCATAAGCATAGGACAGACTGAAGGTCAGCTTGTTGTGGTTGAAGGAACGGAAGTAAGGATCCAGCTTCATGTACTCCAGGAAGTCGTTCATCCAGCCCATGTTCCACTTGAAGAGGAAGCCCAGGCCTTCCATGGAGGCCGGCGCGGTTACACCCGGCCATGCAGTCGATTCCTCAGCGATCAGGTATGCCCCCGGATTCCG
>CACYDN010000021.1 GCA_902773185.1 uncultured Lachnospiraceae bacterium
AAAAATCACAAAAGTAAAAAAAAAAAAAAAAAAGTGCGTTAAAATTTTCCCCGATAAAAAAAGACGAGACAGATAGCTCGAGACATCTGGTGTATATTTTTCATGGAGGATATGGAAATGGCAGTAAAGAAGGCGAGTGCTAAAGATCTTGCAGAGAAGGCAGCTGCGGCAAAGAAGGCTGATGCTGCAAAGAAGGCACCGGAAGTAAAAGAAGAAGCAAAGAAGACAGTAGCAAAGGTTGCTGAGCCCGCAAAGAAGGAAGCAGCAAAGAAGGCTCCCGCAAAGAAGGCTGAGCCTGCTAAAAAGGCAGCAGCTCCGGCAGCAAAGAAGGCTGAGCCCGCAAAGAAAGCTGAGCCCGCTAAGAAGGCAGCAGCTCCGGCAGCTAAAAAGGCTCCTGCTAAGAAGGCAGCTACAACAAAGACACAGCTCTTTGTTCAGTATCAGGGCGGCAACGTTTCCACAGAGGATCTGGTAAAGAAGGCTATCGAGGTTTCCGGTAAGAAGAGTGTTAAGGAACTCAACCTGTATTATCAGCCTGAGAACTACATCGTATACTTCACAGCAGACGGTGAGGAAGGTTCCTTCAATCTGTAAGAAGTACATCTGATCATAAGATGATAGAAACGGAGATCGTTTGATCTCCGTTTTTGTTTGTGCGAAGGCGAGTCATCAGGATACACATTTATGAGGTATCCTGTTTGACGAGCCCGCATCATCGAGTAGGGGGATTAAATCCTCCCTACTCGATTGAAAGCGAGGAAAAAATAGATTGCGTCCATACCTATATATTTGATATAATGAAGCATATATCACAATATAGGGGGGAGTTAGCTATGCTGAAGCTCTTTTTTAAAGCGCAGGATCTGGAGGAGAAGGATTCATTCCAGATATTCAATCACAGTGGAAAGCCGGCTTATTATACAAAAGATGACTTTATTGCGACAGGTCACCGGATTAAGCTTTTTATGAATGAAACCATTACAGAGGTTGCTTACGTACAGGAAAAACAGGTTCGGAACAAGACAAAATTTGAGTTTTGTGCCAGAGGTGATTTTGGTACGGTGGAAAGAACCCGTGACTTTACCGGACGGCCGAGTTATGCGGTGGACTATTCCAATAAGTGGCTGGTTGCCGGCGACGGTCTGAACTGGAATTATACAGTTAAGATGGGTTCGCTTAATATCATGAAGGTGGAAAAGATGCCGTATCTGATCCCCGGACAGGCCCTGAACATTACGGACACCGTAGTCATTACCGTTTTCAATGATTCCGATGCCCTCATCTCCCTGGCCTTTTGCCTCGCAGTATACGCACTGAATCGTTATTCATACAATTATTAAATCAACTATTCGAAATGTAAGGTTTTGACTGTTCTGCCGGAAACCGCATTTATCATAATGAATCACGAAGCAGTGCTAAGTATTGCACTGCTTCTTCGATGATACAAGGAGATTATAATGCGTTTATTAATTCAACGTGTCAAAGAGGCATCCGTTACCGTGGAAGGGAAGGTGACCGGAAAAATCGGTCACGGCTTTCTTGTTTTTGTGGGTGCGGAAGATGCGGATACACAGGAAATTGCAGACAGAATGCTGAAGAAGCTCGTGAATCTTCGGATCTTTCAGGATTCGGAAGGGAAAACGAATCTGTCAATCCTGGATGTCGGCGGAGAGCTTCTCTTGGTTTCGCAGTTTACTTTGTATGCCGACTGTCGGAAAGGAAATCGTCCATCCTTTACGAAGGCCGGTGCGCCGGATCATGCCGAGGCGCTGTATCATTATATGGTTGAAAAAGCAAAGGAATCGGTTTCCGTTGTCGAAGAGGGCGTTTTCGGGGCATCCATGCAGGTGTCACTATTGAATGACGGTCCCTTTACGGTATGGCTCGATTCGGCTGAAATACTGAAATAACGGAGGAAAAAACACTGGCACAGGATCATATCAGAAATTTTTGTATTATTGCCCATATCGATCATGGAAAATCGACTCTGGCTGACCGTATTATTGAAATGACGGGAACGCTGACAGAGCGGGAGATGCAGAATCAGGTTTTGGATAATATGGATATTGAACGGGAGAGAGGCATTACGATCAAATCCCAGGCTGTCCGGATCATCTACAAGGCAAAGGACGGGGATGAATATGTCCTGAATCTGATCGATACACCGGGACATGTGGATTTTAATTATGAAGTTTCCCGGTCACTGGCCGCCTGTGAGGGGGCTGTTCTTGTGGTGGATGCCGCACAGGGAATCGAAGCCCAGACACTGGCAAACGTGTATCTGGCGCTGGACCATGATCTTGAAATCGTACCCGTGATCAATAAGATCGATCTGCCTTCCGCAGAACCGGAGCGTGTCAGAAACGAAATAGAAGATGTGATCGGACTTCCGGCAGATGATGCACCTCTCATTTCCGCGAAAAACGGAATTAATGTCGAGGAGGTTCTGGAACAGATCGTTCAGAAGATTCCCGCACCGGCCGGTGATGAATCGGCACCTTTCAAGGCTCTCATCTTTGACAGCCTCTATGATTCCTATAAGGGCGTGATCATCTTCTGCCGCGTTTTTGACGGTTCGATCGGTAAAGGAAACCGGATCCGGATGTGTCAGACGGAGGCTGAGGCGGATGTGGTCGAGGTTGGTGTTTTCGGCGCCGGACAGTTCATTCCCTGTGAAAGACTTACGGCCGGCATGGTTGGCTACATCACGGCTTCTTTGAAGAATGTCCGGGAAACCAAGGTTGGCGATACTGTGACGGATGCGGAAAATCCCTGTTCGGAAGCGCTTCCGGGCTACAAGGAAGCAAAACCGATGGTCTTCTGCGGCGTGTATCCGGCGGATGGCGCACATTATCAGGATCTGAAGGATGCGCTCGAGAAGCTTGTATTAAATGATGCGGCCCTGTTCTATGAACCGGAGACGTCGGTGGCTTTGGGCTTCGGCTTCCGGTGCGGATTCCTGGGGCTTCTGCATCTCGAAGTCGTGCAGGAGAGGCTGGAACGCGAATACAACCTGGATCTTGTTACGACGGCGCCCAGTGTTGTTTATAAGGTACATAAATCCAATGGCGAGGTGATCGAACTGACGAATCCGACAAATCTGCCGGATCCGTCCGAGATTGCTTATATGGAAGAGCCGATCGTGGATGCGGAGATCATGGTGACCTCTGACTATACCGGTGCCATTATGAAGCTCTGTCAGGAAAGGCGGGGTGTTTACATCAGCATGGAATATATGGAAGAAACGCGCGTTCTTCTGAAATATGAGCTTCCGCTGAATGAGATCATCTATGATTTTTATGATGCACTGAAGTCCCGTTCCCGGGGATACGCCTCGTTTGATTATGAACTGAAGGGATATAAGCAGAGCAAGCTTGTGAAACTGGATATTCTGATCAATCATGAGACCATCGACGCGCTTTCCTTCATTGTATTTGAAGGCTCTGCCTACGAACGTGGCAGAAAAATGTGTGAAAAACTGAAAACGGAAATTCCGAGACATCTGTTCGAGGTGCCTATCCAGGCGGCTATCGGCGGTAAGATCATCGCAAGAGAGACGGTCCGGGCTTACCGGAAGGATGTTCTGGCCAAGTGCTACGGCGGTGACATCACCAGAAAACGGAAGCTTCTGGAAAAACAGAAGGAAGGCAAAAAGCGGATGCGGCAGTTTGGTAATGTCGAGATTCCGCAGGCAGCCTTTATGAGTGTTCTGAAACTTGACGATGAATAATTGATTCATTGGAACAAAGCTATATGGTTCTCAGGTTTTGTTGTATTAGCGAAAGATGCATGAAACAGATTCACTGGAAAAGGATATGAGATGAAAAAAGCGCTGAGCATCTATGTTCATATTCCCTTTTGTATGAAGAAATGTGCGTACTGCGATTTTCTTTCCATGGCCGGCACGACCGTGGGCGAAAGGATGCAGTATGTGACGGCTCTTTGCCGGGAAATCCAGATGTATCGTCCGTTTGCCGACCGATATACGGTCCGGACGGTATTTATTGGCGGCGGAACGCCTACGGTTCTGGATGAATCCATGATCGAGGTGATCATGAATACGCTCCGCGCCACCTTTTCTTTTGAACGCTTTCCGGAAATTACCATTGAAGCGAATCCCGGTACCATGAAATATGCCGATCTTGTGGCTTTTCATGAAATGGGTATCAATCGGATTTCCATAGGACTGCAGAGTGCGGATATTGTTTGTCTCGAAAGACTGGGCAGGATCCATAATTATGAACAGTTCCGGGAAGGGTATGATATGGCCTGCCGGGCCGGCTTCCGGAATATCAATGTGGATGTGATGAGCGGTATTCCCGGGCAGGACATTCATTCCTTTGTGGATACGCTGACACGTGTAACGGAGATGAATCCCCAGCATATTTCCGTTTATTCTCTTCAGGTGGAAGAGGGAACGCCTCTTTCCGAGGATGAAGAGCTTCTGAACATGCTTCCGGGAGAGGCACAGGACAGAGCAATGTATGCCATGACGAAGCGGGTGCTCGGTTCGGCCGGTTATAACCGGTACGAAATCTCCAATTATGCTAAGGAAGGCTATGATTGCCGTCATAATATGGTTTACTGGACAGGTGGGGAGTACATCGGATTCGGCATCGGAGCAGCTTCACTCTTTAAGGGAGAACGTTTCACCAACATCAGGGATATTCGCACCTATGTGGAACTGATGGAGGATGCGCAGGAAGCGCTGGCTGTTTCGGATGACCGCCTCCGACTGTATGAAGAGGTTTCCAAGAGGCTTCGCTTAGAGAGCTCAACCCAGTACATTGAAACGAGAATGGAGGAGTTTATGTTCCTGGGGCTCAGGTTGACCAGAGGCGTTCGCTGCTCCGAATTCCGGCAGCGTTTCAACAGGGATATCTATGAGGTCTATGGGTCTGTGATCCATAAGTATGAGAAGGACGGCTTTCTGGAAACGGGAAGTGATTTCGTCCGGCTGACCGACCGCGGAATCGATGTAAGCAACTATATCCTTGCGGATTTTCTGCTTGGATGAAAGAAATACAATATCTATAGATTTTATTGTGCGATTTATACAAAAAAACGGAAAAAAGAGGGAATAATTGCTTGACATTCGGGTGTCCGGGTGTTACCATAAATCATGGTAGCACTCGGACACTTCGAGTGCTAACAGGAAAAATGTTCAGCCTGATTTGTTAAAAAGGCGGTGATCGAATGGAGAAAGATACTGGTCTTGATGAACGAAAAACGATCATCCTGAAAGCAATCGTTTCCAACCATCTTGAGACCGGGGAACCAGTAGGTTCGCGAACAATTTCAAAGTACACAGATCTGAATCTTTCATCCGCGACAATTAGAAACGAAATGTCCGATCTGGAGGAGCTGGGCTATATCGTCCAACCTCATACGGCGGCCGGAAGAGTGCCGACCGATAAAGGCTATCGTTTCTATGTTGACTGTATGATGGCGGAAAAGCAGGATACGGACCGGGAACAGGTTGCGCTGCTCGAGCGTGTGGATAAGCTTGAAAATCTGCTGATGCAGGTGGCCAAGGTCCTGGCTTACAACACACAATATGCTACTATGGTCACAACGCCGCAGATGGTGAATAGAAGGGTTAAGTTCATTCAGCTGTCGCAGGTGGATGAAAATGAGCTTGTAGCGGTGATTGTCGTAGGCGATAATGTCGCAAGAAATGAGCTGATCCGGGTAGACAGAGCCCTTTCCAACGAGGAAGTGCTGAAGTTTAATCTTCTGCTGAATACCTTCCTGCAGGGCATATCCGTAGATGAGATCAATCTCGAACTGATGCAGACCATGAAGCTTCAGGCGGGAGATGGGGAATATGCAGATATCCTGCAGAGCATATTCGAAGGAATCATCACAGCTGTCCATCAGGCGGAAAAGATGCAGATCTACACCAGCGGCGCATCCAATATCCTGAAATACAGGGAGCTCGGCGACAGAGAACAGGCAACGGCGCTTCTGGAAACCTTCGAGGATAAACAGGAGCTTAACCAGCTGGCTGACGAGGCTATGCGCAGCACACGTGAAGGAGAGGGTGAAAACAACATCCAGATCTTTATCGGTGATGAAGCACCCGTGCAGAACATGAAGGACTGTTCCATTGTCACTTCAACATATAAGCTTCCGGAGGGAGCCAAGGGTACTATCGGTATTATAGGTCCTAAACGAATGGATTATAAGAAAGTGGTCAGTACTTTGAAGACACTTACGGATGAACTGGATATGATATTCAGGAAAGATAAACGAGGTGATGAATAATGGGAAGTTCAATGGCAGATAAGCTGCGTTATGCAAAGGAGGCGAAGGAAGGAGAGTCCCTGCCGAAGGAGCAGGATCTGGTGATCACAAATGAAGAGCCGGTGCAGGAAGGGACGGATGTGTCCATCGCTGAAGAAAAAGATGTAAAACCCAAAGATGCCGATAAGGAAAGGCCGAAACCGGTTCCGAAGAAGAACCGGAGAGGATCCAAACAGCTGATGGCTGAACTGGAAGCGGCCAAGACAATGGCGGAAGGAAATAAAGACAAATATACCAGGCTTCTGGCCGAGTTTGACAACATGCGGACCAGAAACGAAAAGGAAAACGCGAAGATGTTTGACATCGGCGCCAAGGATACGCTGGAAAAGCTTCTGCCGGTGGTCGACAATCTGGAAAGAGCACTTGAATCGGTGCCTGATGATCAAAAAAATCCCTTCGAAGAGGGTGTGGAAAAAATCTATAAACAGCTTATGGATGTTCTGGCCGGAATCGGTGTAAAACCCATGGAGGCAGTCGGGAAGGAATTCGATCCCACCTACCACAATGCAGTGGTTCATGTAGAAGATGAATCAGCCGGGGAAAACATCGTTGTCGAAGAGATGCAGAAGGGATATATGTATAAAGATCAGGTTCTGCGGTTCAGTATGGTCAAGGTTGCAAATTAAACCGGCCATTCAATATAAATCACTTATTTAACTTTTAATTATGTAAATCTTTTAGGAGGAATATAAAATGGGAAAGATTATTGGTATTGACCTTGGTACAACGAACTCTTGCGTAGCGGTAATGGAAGGTGGAAAACCCATCGTTATCGCCAATTCCGAGGGTATGCGTACAACACCGTCTGTTGTAGGCTTCCTGAAGAGTGGTGAGCGTGTTGTCGGTGAGCCGGCAAAGCGTCAGGCTGTTACCAACGCAGACAAGACAATTTCTTCGATCAAGCGTCACAT
>CACYDN010000022.1 GCA_902773185.1 uncultured Lachnospiraceae bacterium
AAGTTTGAGCTGGATGAAATTGTATGCGGCGATATCCGGCTGAATACGGTGACGGAAACGTTGACGGTCGGGGAAAAGAGCATTGAACTGACGGCCAAGGAGTATGAGCTTCTGAGGCTCATGATGGAAAATGCCGGGACAACGATGAAAAAGGAATATCTGTTTCAGAATGTCTGGGGCAGCGATTCGGATTCCGAACTGCAGACACTGACGGTCCATATCAAGTGGCTCCGGGAAAAAATTGAAAAGGATCCGAAGAAACCGCAGCATATCATTACGGTGTGGGGCGTGGGGTATCGGTTTGAGGCGTGACGGTCCGGTGCGTTGATAATGTGAATTAATTAACATAACATGGTTTACATAACAGTTATTGAAAGACTGAGCTGGGGAAGGATTAGAAGTTGAAAAAGGGAAAGCGTATATGGATATTGGTTATTCTCTTGGAAGTCCTTCTTTGCGTGGCTTCAAATCTTCTTCTTTTGAAATTGGAAAAGACCTCCGGTCGTGAGTACCGCGTGGAGGTTGTCCGCACGGTAAGGGAAATCGAGGCGGGAGAGATGCCGGCGGTATCCGGAAAAACGTATGTGAAATCCATTCAGCCTTTTGATCGGCCGGACGGCAGTAACAGGGATTATGCAGTGGCTGAGGCACCGGACGGGCAGCTTTACCGGATCGGCTATGAGACAGGAAACCGGCAGAATACGGCGGCCTTTTGGATCGTAAACGGCTGCTGGCTTCTCAGCCTGTTCATCACACTGGGAATTGCAATATATCTGGACCGGAAGGTTTTTAGGCCCTTCCGCGATATCTCCGAGCTTCCGGAGGAAATTTCGCGGGGAAATCTTTCGGTTCCGGTGAAGGAGGAAAAGAACCGCTATTTCGGAAAATTCCTTTGGGGTATGGATATGCTCCGGGAAAACATTGAGGATGGCCGGCAGCGGAATCTGGAGCTGGAGCGGGAGAAAAAGATGATGATTCTATCGCTTTCCCATGATATCAAAACACCCATTTCGGCTATCCGGCTGTACAATAAGGCTTTGTCGGAGGGCTTATATGAAGATGAGGCGAAGCGGCAGGAGGCTTACGCCGGAATTGAACGAGATACCGCACTTCTGGAGGATTACATCGAGGATATCCGAAGGACGACAAAGGAGGATTTTCTGCAGCTTTCGGTCAAGGACGGAGAATGGTATCTTTCCGAGGTGATGAATAAGGTCGAAGAGCTCTACAGGGAAAAGACAGCAAAAAAGCGGACGGGCTTTACGGTGGAACCGTACGAGGAGTGTCTTTTGAAGGGGGATCCGGCCCGGGCGCTTGAGGTTTTGCAGAACCTTCTGGAGAATGCGCTGAAGTACGGCGATGGCCGGGAAATCCGCCTGTCGTTCGCAGATGAAGAAGATTGCCGGCTGGTGACCGTGATGAGTACCGGGGCATCCCTTCCCGAACAGGAGATGGTGAATATTTTCGATTCCTTCTACCGGGGCAGCAATGCGAAGGATGCGCCGGGAAGCGGCATGGGCCTTTATATCTGCCGCAGCATCATGAATGCCATGGACGGTGACATCTTCGCAGAGGAAAGAGAAGATGCGTTCTACGTAACGGCAGTATTCAGGAAGAAATAACGCGGCATCAGATTGTCCGACATGCTGCGCTATGGGCCGTTTTTTCCGAGAATCAGTGAGGTAGTGAAGTTTTCAGTGAAGTAAATGTATTTTCTGTGAAGCTATATTACTTATGGAGTAGTGAAGTCCTTGAACTTATGATTGCTTTATGGTTGTGTAAAATGGTAAAATGAAACCGGTATGGTTTTTGTCAGTGAAGTGGTGGCTGAGCAAAAAAGCTGTTTCAAAAGCAGAAGCATCTAAATAGTTTTGCGAAGGGAAAACGGAAGAATCATGATCAAACAGGTATTACGAAAATCAAAAAAGAAGCTGGCTCTGGTGTTGGTGTGTTTTTTGATGGCAGCAGCATCGGGGTGCGGAAAAGATTCTTCAAAAAAGGCGGAAAATGCTGTGACGGAAGCGGCATCCGAAAAAAAGACAGATGAAGCGCCGACGGAAAAGGTGACGGAAGCCAATACAGAAAAACAGACGACGGAAAAAGAAACAGAGGCCAAAACGACCGAAGCGAAACAAACGGAGGCCGTAACGGAAAAGAAAACGGAAGAGAAACAGACGGAAGAGCCGGAAATACCTGCTCAGGAAACGCCCGTTGCACCGGATACGGATCCGGGATATTCGGAACCGGTTTATGAGGAGCCGCCGGCTGTGGAACCGGAATATGAAGAACCGGCCCCGTCGGACGATGATTCCTGCATCGGGGATGACGGTCTAATGAACTGATTTTTCGAGGGGGATATGTTTTTGACTTGTAGAAATCATTACATTTCCTATATTCGAGCCATCTCTGCGCTGGGGATTGTTTTCCTGCATACCTTTGCCATCTGCATGGTTGCTGTTTCCGGTCGGATGGATCGGAAAGAAGAATTTGTTTTTGGTCTGCCGCAGTACCTCATGATGTGGTGCGTGCCCTGCTTTGTTATGGTCACCGGTGCGCTCCTTTTGGATGAGAGAAGGCGGGTAGACT
>CACYDN010000023.1 GCA_902773185.1 uncultured Lachnospiraceae bacterium
GGCTGGATAAGGACATTCTGGCGGCAATCGAAAAGCTGGAGGATGCCACAAAGGATAATACCGGCCTGCAGTTCACCATTGCTCTGAATTACGGCGGCAGGGATGATGTGACCCGTGCGCTCCGGCGTATTGCAGCGGATGTGCGCGATGGAAAGCTTGCCCCGGAGGAGATCACCGAAGAACTCATCAGCTCCAGACTCGATACTTGGGAGCTGCCGGATCCGGATCTTCTGATCCGTACCAGCGGCGAGATGCGGATTTCCAATTTTATGCCCTGGCAGATTTCCTATTCGGAGTTCTACTTCTGCGACACACTTTGGCCGGATTTCGATAAGGCGGAGCTGCAGAAGGCAATCGATTATTATACAGGGCGTGACAGGCGGTTCGGAGGAGTAAAATAATGTTTGTAACCAGACTTCTCAGCGGCATTGTGCTGGTGGCACTTTTTGTGGGAATCCTTTATCTGGGAGGCCCGGTCACCGGCGTTGCCATGGGTATCATTTCCCTCATCGGTGTGTTTGAGCTGATGCGGGTTTATAAGCTGGAAAAGCGTCTGCCGGGTATTTTAAGCTACCTGGCAACGCTTGTTTTTTACGGATTTCTGATTCTGGGAAAGGATATGGCTGTATTGCCGGAGATCATCGTCTCCATAGGCGTTCTGTTCATGCTCCTTCTTCTGGGTGTTTACGTGACCGGATTCCCGACCTATAAGGACAAGGATATCGCGGTATCGTATTTCAGCTTTTTCTACGTGAGCATGATGCTGTCCTACGTATACAGGCTCCGCATTCTGCCTCACGGCGGCTATTTTGTAGTACTGATCTTCCTTTGCTCCTGGGGCAACGATACACTGGCATATTGCACGGGCCGTCTGTTCGGCAAGCATAAGATGTCACCCGTTCTGAGCCCGAAGAAGAGTGTGGAGGGTCTTATCGGCGGCATTATCGGTGCAGGCCTTTTAGGAGCAATCTTTGGCCTCATCTATATGAAAAATGCATCGGATCCCGTAGGAAATGTTCCGCTGTTTGCCGTGATCACGGCTGTAGGGGCAATCCCTGCGGTGATCGGAGATCTGGCGGCTTCAGCTATCAAACGAAACAATGAGATCAAGGATTACGGAAAACTCATCCCGGGACACGGCGGAATTCTGGACCGGTTCGACAGCATGCTGTTTACCGCACCCATTATTTACTATGCCGTTCGTCTTTGGATGCTGTAGGAGGAATACGCCTTGAAAAGATTATCCATCATTGGTTCTACCGGCTCTATCGGCACGCAGACCCTGGAGGTCGTTCGGAATAACAGAGAAGATTTTTCGGTTGTTGCACTTTCCTGTCGCGGAAAGCTAGACCTTCTGGAACAGCAGGCCAGAGAGTTTCGGCCGGAAGCGGTTTCCGTCTGGTCATCGGAGGATGCGGAAGATCTTCGGGTGCGGCTGGGTGATACGGATATCAAAGTCTTTTCCGGTATGGAAGGACTGATCGAAATCGCTGCCTGGGAATCGGCGGATGTGACGGTAACGGCAGTTGTCGGCATGATCGGTGTGGAACCGACCCTTGCGGCAATCGAAGCCGGAAAGGATATTGCGCTCGCCAATAAGGAAACGCTTGTGACGGCGGGACACCTTGTGATGCGCCGTGCGGCGGAAAAGGGTATCAAGATCCTGCCCGTGGACAGCGAGCATTCGGCCATTTTCCAGTCCCTGCAGGGAAACAGCGGGAATATAATATCCCGCATTCTTCTGACCGCTTCGGGCGGTCCCTTCCGCGGGAAAAAGCGGGAGGAACTGGAAAATGTGACTGTAAAAGAAGCGTTGGCACATCCCAATTGGAGTATGGGACCCAAAATAACCATCGACAGTGCTACTATGATGAACAAGGGGTTAGAGGTGATCGAAGCCTGCTGGCTCTTCGATGTTCCGCCGGAAAAGGTGGAGGTGCTGGTGCAACCGCAGAGCATCATCCATTCAGCGGTAGAATATGAGGACGGCGCGGTCATAGCCCAGCTGGGAACACCGGATATGAAACTGCCCATCCAGTATGCACTGACCTGGCCGGAGAGAAGAGATCTTCCCGGTGCAAGGCTGGATTTCAAAGCACTCTCGGCGATTTACCTGGAGCAGCCGGACAGGGAAACCTTCCGCGGTCTCACAATCGCAGAAAGAGCAATCCGGGCAGGCGGCACCATGCCTACGGTCATGAACGAGGCAAATGAGGTCGCAGTCCGTGAATTCCTGGACGGAAAAATCCGCTTCCTCGAAATCTACGACCGCATCGAAACCGCCATGAATAGCCACACGATCATTCAAAATCCATCCCTTGAGGACATCCTTGCGGCAAGAGATTGGACAGATGAATTACTGAGTAACTGAAAATGGCAATTAACAGGATAGGAAAATGAATTTAATCGTCATCATTTTAATGTTCGGCGTCATCATCTTCGTGCATGAATTCGGACATTTCATCGTGGCAAAACTGAATCATGTGGCCGTGCTGGAATTCTCCATCGGCATGGGACCGGCCATCGTGCAATGGGAGCGGAAGGATACCCTCTATTCGCTCCGCGCTCTTCCTATGGGCGGCTACTGTATGATGGACGGAGATATGGAAAACTCCGATAATCCCAATGCCCTGAACAATAAGCCGGTCTTAACCAGACTGATGGTGCTTATGGCCGGACCGTTATTTAACTTCCTTTTGGCATTTGTGCTTTCCATCATCATCTGCCATTATTATGCCATTGATCCGGCGGAGATCAACTATGTGGCGGAAAACAGTGCGGCAGAGGAGGCAGGCCTGCAGGCAGGAGATCTGATCACGGAGCTGAACGGTCAGCGGATCTGCAATTTCCGGGAGATTACGATCTTCCGTATGGTGGAGAACCCGAAAAAACCGGTCGAAGTCACCTACATCCGGGACGGAGAAAAACATAAGACAACGGTACAGCTGAAATATGATGAGGCCTCCGGCAGCTACATGTTCGGTATATCCGCGAAGGACAGAAAGGCCAGGAATGTTGGGGAGGAACTGAAGTTTTCCTTCTATGAGGTCCGGTACAATATCAAGGCCGTGATCGCCTCGCTACGGATGATCTTCAAAGGAAAGGCGGGGAAGGACAGCCTGATGGGACCTGTCGGAATCGGACAGGTCATGAACGATGTGATCGAAGATGCCAAGGAGGATGCGAAGAAGCCCGGCGGCTCATATCTTTACGTATTCCTGAACATCATCAACTTCGTCGTTCTGATCAGCGCCAATATCGGTATGATGAATCTTCTGCCGATTCCGGGGCTGGATGGCGGTCGGATCATATTTGTCCTGTTCGAAGCGATAGCCGGCCGGCCTGTTCCGAAGGAGAAGGAGATGGCTGTAACCGCAGTCGGCGTACTGCTTCTTGTGATGCTGATGATGTTTGTTTATTTCAACGATATCACCAGGCTTTTCCACTAGGGGGGCTTTGCAATATGAGACATAAAACAAGAGAAATCAAAATCGGGAATGTTACGATCGGCGGAGAGAATCCGATCGCCATTCAGTCCATGACGAATACCAGAACAGAAGATGTTGCTGCCACAGTAGAGCAGATTCATCGTCTTGAGGAGGCCGGCTGTGAGATCGTTCGCTGCACGGCAAATACGAAGGAAGCTGCAGAGGCTTTCCGCGCAATTAAAAGTGAAATTCATATTCCGCTTGTGGCGGATATCCATTTCGATTATAAGCTTGCGCTTCTTGCCATGGAAAACGGTGCGGATAAAATACGAATCAACCCGGGCAATATAGGAGGTCCGGAGGCGCTCGCAGAGGTGGTTGCGGCGGCAAAGGAAAAGAATATCCCAATCCGGGTCGGCGTGAACAGCGGCTCGCTCGAAAAGAATCTGGTGGAGAAATATCACGGTGTAACGGCAGAGGGAATCGTGGAAAGTGCGCTGGATAAGGTGCATATGATCGAAGCCTTAGGCTATGAAAACATGGTGATCAGTATCAAATCCTCCGATGTTCTGATGAGCATCCGTACGCACGAATTGATTGCCGAGGCAACCGATTATCCGCTGCACGTGGGGATTACCGAGGCGGGAACAGTCTGGAGCGGGAACATCAAATCGGCCATCGGACTCGGCATCATTTTGCATGAGGGCTATGGTGATACCATCCGGGTATCTCTTTCCACGGATCCGGTGGAGGAAATCCGGAGTGCAAAGAAAATCTTAAAAACACTGGGACTTCGCAGGGGCGGCATCGAGCTGGTTTCCTGTCCTACCTGCGGCCGTACCCGTATTCCCCTTGTGGAGATTGCGGAACAGGCCGAGAAAATAGCGGAGAAATATGAAAACCTGGATATTAAGGTGGCTGTCATGGGCTGCGTGGTCAACGGACCGGGCGAAGCGAAAGAAGCGGACCTCGGCGTAGCCGGCGGCGATGGTGTGGGCCTTCTCTTTAAGAAGGGTGAGATCCTCAGAAAGGTACCGGAGGATCGGATTCTGGTTGAATTGGAAAATGAATTAAAGAATTGGGGTAAATAAGAATATATGGAAAAGAAACGCTTTTTTGAAGCGTTCCCGGGCGTTAGGGTTCCGGAGGAGGCTGAGATCCTCCTCCGGGAAACGAATGTCGCAAAGGTAACCTATAAAAAATCGGAGCAGCTTCTTTTGGTGGTGCTGGAGTCGGATCATCTGATCGGTCGGCAGATACTGGATGAGGCAGAAGAGAGCATCAGCCGTTATACCTTTGGGGAACGCGGAGCTGCAAAAACAAAAATCCGGGAGGTTTTTACCCTTTCGGATGCCTATACGGTTTCCTCGGTACTGGATATGTACGGGGAGAGTTTTTTTTATGAGATGCAAAAGGAAGAACCGGTTGCTGCCATTTTAATGAAAACGGCTAATATGACAGCAGAAGGAAATACGATCACCATTACGCTTCGGGAGTCCGAACTTGCGAGGGATAGGGGAGAGATGATCCGTGAATGGTTCCGGGATGTGTACCGGGACCGTTTTCATCTCACGGCAGATGTGGTGATCAGCTACGCCGATACGAAGAGTGAGGCGAAGGAAAAGAAGATTCTCGAGGAGCTTGCCGGGATATCCCTTCCTGTGAAAAATGCGGAAGAACCGGAAACGCCATCGGAGGCTATGCTTGCCGCGCAGCGGAAGGAAGAAGCAGAGAATAAGATGATCGAAAGCCTGAAGGGTGACACCAACGAGGTGGAGATCACCAGCTTTGTCATGGACAAGAAGCCGGAGAAAAAGGTGGATTTTAAAGCCAATGCGGAAAAGTTCCGCCGGCGGTATGCTCAGGACATCAGCTGCTTTTACGGAAAGAATACCGAGGGCGACCTTGTGCCGATTTCCTCTCTGGAGGATATCCCGACGGAGGTGGTGATCCGCGGCCTTCTTACGAAGCTGGAGGAGAAGGAAACCCGGAAGGGCAAAATCATCCTGATCGGAACAATTACCGATTTTACGGATACCATTACCTTTAAAATATTTATCGCTGCCGAGGATAAGGATCCCATAAAGGAGAAGCTCCATGAGGGCGGCTTCTACCGGATCAAGGGTGTGCCGAAGAATGATGATTATGCCAAATCGCTGGTACTGCAGTCCGTGCAGGGTATCAAAGAAATATCGGATTTCCGGTCGATCCGAATGGACAATGCAGAAAAGAAACGTGTGGAGCTGCATCTCCATACGGTGATGAGCGAGAATGACAGCGTGCTTTCGGTCGATAAGCTGCTGAAGCGCTGCAAGGACTGGGGCATGAATTCGGTGGCTATTACCGATCACGGCGTGGTGCAGGGCTTTACTCTTGCCATGAAATGGATGCATGAGCATCTTTCGAAGGATGATCCCTTCAAGATCATTCACGGTGTTGAGGGATATCTGGTGGATGACCGGAAGGACCTTGTATTAAACGGAAAGGGACAGAGTCTGGACAGCGACTATGTCATTTTCGATATTGAGACCACCGGTCTTTCTGCGAAGTTCTGTAAGATCATCGAAATCGGTGCCGTCCGGATCGATGCAAACGGGAAGGAACTGGGACGGTTTTCGGAATTCGTGAATCCGGAAGTTCCGATTCCGTATAACATCACCCAGCTGACCTCCATTACGGACGGTATGGTGATCAACGCACCGACGATCGAAGTGATCCTGCCAAAGTTTCTGGAATTTGCGAAGGGTGCAATCCTCGTGGCTCACAATGCGCAGTTCGATACGGGCTTTATCCGGGAATTCGCGGGTAGGCTGGGTCTTCCCTATGATTTCACGGCGCTGGATACCATGACACTCGGTCATGTTTTCGTACCGGATCTCGGCAGATATACGCTGGACCGTCTGGGAAATCATTTTAAAATCAAGAATAAGCACCACCACCGGGCCTGCGATGATGCGGATGCCACGGCACTCATTTTTATGGAACTCATGAAGCTGGCGAGGAAGGCCGGCTGTGAGACACTGAAGGACCTCAATAAGGTGGGAGCGGCCTCCGAGTCCTTTATCAAGAAGGCGAAGGCCTTCCATGGGACAATCATAGCGAAAAATGAAACGGGCAGGGTGAACCTGTACCGGCTGATCTCGGCGTCCCATATTCAGTATTTTAATGACAAACCGAAGATTCCCATGAGTCTCATCGAAAAGTACAGGGATGGTCTGCTTCTTGGCTCGGCCTGCGCATCGGGCGAGCTTTATCAGGCAATCCTGGACGGCAAGCAGGATGATGAGATTGCCCGGATCGTATCGTTTTTCGACTACCTGGAGATTATGCCCATCGGCAACAATCTTTCGATGATCGCCAGCGATAAGGTGGCGGCGGTGAATTCCGAGGAAGACCTGCGGGAAATCACGAGGAAGATCATTAAGCTGGGCAAGGAATTCGGGAAACCGGTCGTTGCAACCGGTGATGTACATTTTCTGGATCCGGAGGATGCCATCTACCGCCAGATTGTGGAAGAGGGAACCCAGAAGCCCGGTGTCATGGAGAGAATCCTGAAAAAGAACCCCAAAGGTATGGAACAGCCGCCGCTGTATCTCCGGACGACGGAAGAAATGCTGGAGGAATTCTCCTGGCTCGGAAAAGACCTTGCCGAAGAGGTCGTTGTCACCAATACGAACCTCATTGCCGATATGGTTGAAAAGATTTCGCCGGTAAGACCCGATAAGTGTCCGCCGGTGATCGAGAATTCGGATAAGATCCTGCGGGATATCTGCGAAAGCAGGGCGCATGAAATCTATGGACCGAATCTTCCGGAAATCGTATCCGACCGGCTGGAGCGGGAACTGCATTCCATCATTTCCAACGGCTATTCGGTTATGTATGTTATCGCCCAAAAGCTTGTGCATAAATCCAATGCGGACGGCTATCTGGTCGGCTCGAGAGGATCGGTCGGTTCCTCGTTTGCGGCCACCATGGCCGGTATTACGGAGGTAAATCCGCTGCCGCCGCATTATATCTGTCCGGCCTGCTTTTACTCGGAATTCGATTCGGAGCGGGTGAAGCAGTACTCCGGAACTTCCGGCTGTGACATGCCGGATGCGGTCTGCCCGAAGTGCGGGAAGCCGATGGTGAAGGAAGGTCATGATATTCCGTTCGAAACCTTCCTTGGGTTTAAGGGAGATAAGGAACCGGATATCGACCTGAATTTCTCGGGTGATTACCAGCCGCGGGCCCACGCCTATATCGAAGAAATCTTCGGAAAGGAATGTGCTTTCCGGGCGGGTACGATCGGTACGCTGGCGGAAAAGACGGCATACGGCTACGTATTGAAATATTGCGAAAATCACAATATCACCATGCGGCATGAAGAGGTGGAACGTCTGGCAGCGGGCTGCACGGGCGTGAAACGGACCACGGGACAGCATCCCGGCGGTATTATTGTTATGCCGAATACGGAAGAGATCCACAGCTTTACACCGATTCAGAAGCCGGCCAACGATATGACGGTGGATACGGTAACCACACACTTCGATTATCACTCTATTGAGCAGAACCTGCTGAAGTTTGATATCCTCGGCCACGACGATCCGACCATGATCCGCCGTCTGGAGGATCTTACCGGAACCGATGCGAGAAAGGTGCCGCTCGATGATAAGAAGGTCATGTCCCTGTTCCACGGAACGGAGGCGCTGGGGATTACCCCGGAGGATATCGGCGGAACGAAGCTCGGTGCCCTCGGCGTGCCCGAATTCGGAACGGACTTTGCCATGCAGATGGTTATGGATGCGAATCCCGAGAATTTCTCGGATCTTGTCCGGATCGCGGGACTTGCGCACGGTACCGATGTATGGCTGGGGAACGCGCAGACGCTGATCGAGGAAGGAAAATGTAAGCTTTCTTCGGCAATCTGCTGCCGTGACGATATCATGGTCTATCTGATCCACATGGGCCTCGAGCCCGGCAAGGCCTTCAACATCATGGAGAAGGTGCGGAAGGGTGCCGTGGCGAAGGGTAAGGTCAAGGAATGGGGCGAATGGTCAGCGGATATGGAGGCCCACGGTGTGCCGGACTGGTACATCTGGTCCTGTACCAAGATCAAGTACATGTTCCCGAAGGCACATGCCGTGGCCTATGTTATGATGGCCTGGCGCATTGCCTGGTATAAACTGAATTATCCGCAGGCATATTATGCGGCGTATTTCGGAATCCGCGCAGATGCCTTTAACTATGAGCTGATGTGCCTCGGACGGGAGCGGCTCGAAGCCCGTATGGCGGAGTATAAGGCGATGGAGAAGCATGAAATGTCCGCAAAGGACCAGGATACCGTGAAAGTCATGCGGATCGTGCAGGAAATGTATGCCAGAGGCTTCGAATTCCTGCCCATCGACATCTACCGTTCCGATGCAAGCAAATTCGAGGTGGTGGACGGGAAAATCCTGCCGGCACTTTCCTCCATTGAAGGTATGGGTGAGAAGGCGGCGCAGCAGCTGGCGGAGGCTGCGAAGGACGGGCCGTTCATTTCGTTGAAGGATCTGAAGGATCGGGCGAAGCTTTCCGGTACGCTGATCGATAAGATGGTGGCGCTCGGGCTCATTGAGGATCTGCCCGAGGACAACCAGTTCAGTTTTAACTTCTTATCTGAATGATTTATATTTATGGATTGTCGAGCGAGAGCGATGTCCCGAACAGGTTCTTATGCGCCAAACTGCCAAGATAACCGCCAAGATAAAGGCTATCGACTTGCAAGGCAAACCGAAATAAGGTATAATAACAGAGATTATGGTTATGTAACATGGCGCTGGGGTGCGCCCGAAAGAAGGTTAGTGACGGATGATGAATGAATCTAAAAATCAGAATACACAGGATATCTTCATTGAGAGAGAGAATACGATCGAGGTTTCGGACATTCTCGCAGAGGTGTATGCTGCACTTGCGGAAAAGGGCTACAACCCCGTGAACCAGATCGTGGGCTACATCATGAGTGGAGATCCGACGTATATCACCAGCTACAGGAATGCCCGGAGCCTCATTATGAAGGCGGAGCGGGATGAAATCCTGGAACTTGTGGTGCAGAATTATATCGATACCCAGCTGAGATAGTGCCGGGTTTTTGCTGCGCCCGGAACATCATAAAATGATTGCCTGGCATGACTGTTTTGTTTGAGACGTTCGGTGCGCAGAAGGGAAAAGGAGCAAAGATGCGGATTCTCGGATTTGATTTTGGTGAAAAGACTGTAGGCGTTGCGGTTTCGGATGGTCTGGGACTGACGGCGCAGCCGGTCACGACCATTACCCGGGAGAGGAGCACGAAGCTCCGGAAAACATATCAGGAGATTGAAAGCCTGATCCGGGAATATGAAGCCGAGAAGCTGGTGGTCGGAAAACCGCTCAACATGAACGGTACAGCCGGAGAACGTGTGGAAAGGACCGAGGAGTTTGCGGCCGAACTGGAGCGCCGGACAGGTCTTCCCGTGGAATTTGTGGATGAGCGGCTGACCACGCGTGAAGCGGACCGTATTCTGGAGGAAACCGGCGTGGCGCAGTCCGCCCGGAAAGAACATATCGATAAGATGGCGGCGGCAATCATACTCCAGACGTATTTGGATATGCACGCAAAAAAGTAAACCGGCAGAATGCCATCCCTGCCATGAGAAAAAATGAAAGAATAGATACAGTTGCCGCAGGGGCGGCAATTCGGAGGAAAAATGAATAAAGATTTACAGTCTGTGAAGATCATCCCGCTGGGTGGTCTGGAACAGATCGGCATGAATATCACCGCTTTTGAATGCGGCAATGATATCATCATCGTAGATTGCGGACTGGCATTCCCGGACGACGACATGCTCGGGATCGATCTTGTCATTCCGGATATTACGTATTTACAGGAAAACAGGTCCCGGATCAGGGGCCTTCTCGTGACGCACGGTCACGAGGATCATATCGGAGCGATCCCCTATGTGGAGCAGCAGTTGCAGATACCAATCTATGCAACAAAGCTCACCATGGGGCTGATCGAATATAAGCTGTCGGAGCATGGACTTCTGGATAGCGTGAGGCGGAAAGTAGTCTCATATGGACAGTCGGTGAATCTCGGCTGCTTCCGGATTGAATTTATCCGGACAAACCATTCCATTGCGGATTCCGCTGCGTTTGCAATCCACACCCCGGCAGGTGTTATTGTGCATACGGGCGATTTCAAGGTGGATTATACACCGGTATTCGGCGGTGTGATCGATCTCCAGCGCTTCGGAGAACTGGGCAAGAAGGGAGTGCTCTGCCTGATGGCGGACTCGACCAATGTGGAACGGCCGGGCTATACGCCATCCGAAAAGAAGGTGGGAAAGAGATTCGACCACCTCTTCGATGACAACCGTGACCACAGGCTCATCATTGCAACCTTCGCGTCCAATGTGGACAGAGTGCAGCAGATCATCAATTCGGCGCAGAAGTATGGCCGGAAGGTCGTGCTCGAGGGTCGGAGCATGGTGAATATCATGAATATTGCTGCGGAGCTGGGATATATCCATGTCCCGGACAATACGCTGATCGACATCGACATGGCGAAGGAATATCCGGATGAAAAGCTGGTCTATGTTACGACCGGAAGCCAGGGCGAATCGATGGCGGCACTCTCCCGGATCGCGGCCAATATCCATAAGCAGATTTCAATCGTGCCCGGGGATGTGGTGATCTTTTCCTCGAACCCGATTCCGGGAAATGAAAAATCGGTTTACAGGGTCATGAACGAGCTGGAGCAGAAGGGGGCCAGGGTAATTCATGATGATACCCACGTTTCCGGCCAGGCCTGCCGGGAAGAACTGAAGCTGATCTATGCGCTGACAAAGCCGAAATATGCGCTTCCGGTGCATGGAGAGTTCCGCCATCTGAAGAAGCATAAAGAGCTTGCTGTGGAGATGGGGCTCCCCGAGGAAAATGTCAAACTGCTTCGTACGGGTGATGTGCTCACCCTTTCCGAGGAGTTCTTTGAGATTACGGACCATGTGCCCGCCGGCGGCGTGCTTGTCGATGGTCTGGGCGTCGGAGATGTCGGAAATATCGTATTGCGTGACAGGCAGCATCTTGCGGAGAACGGCCTGATCGTTGTGGCCTTGACGCTGGATGCTCTTACCGGGAAGGTGCTTTCCGGACCGGATATCGTGACCCGCGGATTTGTGTATGTGCGGGAATCGGAACATCTTCTCGAGGAATGCCGTATGGTGATCTGGGATACCATGGAGAAGATCGGAGAGAAAAAAATTACGGACTGGGGACGGATCAAGAATGCAATCCGCGATGCACTGGGTGAATTCCTGTGGCAGCGGACAAAGAGAAGTCCGATGATCCTGCCCGTTCTTTCCGAAGTAGAATGAGATTGAATAGATGATCGGATACCGGTTTTCGGAGATTGTGCGGAGTGTGTTTTCGGACAGTCCGGCGTGGGAACTGGAAATCATCAATGGAGTCATCAAAATGGAAATAGCTGAGCTGTGCAGAGAACTGAACAGAGAATTAAAACAGTCAAAGGAATATCAGGATTTTGTCCGTGCCCGGAACGTGATCCGGACGGACGAAGATCTGGTGAGACAGCTCTCGGAATTCAGGAGCCGATATCGGGATATCCAGATGTATGCGGAGGGAAATCCCTACGATGAGCTGCTCCGGCTAACGCAGGAGAATGACTGGCTCATCCACAATTCTGTAGTCAGTGAGTTTTTAAAGGCGGAGAATGCACTTTCCCGTCTGGTCCAGGGAGTTGTGGCAAGTCTTTCGGACGGACTCATCCCGGAGGAACAGGAAGAATGGTAAAGAAGAAAAACGACCAGAATATCAAAACGGTTAAGGCAGAGAAGCGCCTGAAGACGGCACTATACTATTCAGTGGAGCTTCTGATCGACGTGCTCCTGATTTATATCATCGTGCACGGTTTTTCGCTTGCTTTTAACTTCACGTACAATGTATTTCATGATTCCGCAAAGGATGTTAAGTCCAAGGAATATGTGATCGTGACAATCGAACCGGATTCATCATCCAGAGATATCGCCCAGACCCTGTATGACAGCGGCGTGATCAAAAATAAGAACGTAATGTGGGGCAAAATCGTTGTCGGTGAATACGGTGGCAAGATCAAACCGGGCAATTACGGCCTGTCCCCTTCCATGACCTATAAGGAAATCCTGACGCTTCTTACGGCGGAGAGCGATGATGAGGATGATAAGAAGCAACAGGTGACCCAGACCTCCACGGAGGATATTCCGAAGGGGGCCAGCGTGGTGCCAAACCACGGGGATAACGACGGCACCATGCCGGACGAAGCTGCCGGCGGGAAGGATACCCAAAAGGAAGGTACCGATGACGGCGAAGGCGGCGAAGGCGGAGACAGTGACGACTCCGGTGAAAACGGTGATGGCGAGGATGCGTATTAAGATTGTGTGACCGCAAATTCGATCACATAAAACATGAAGAGGATCAGTACAGTGAATCTGGATGAACTGATGAAATGGAATGAGGAAAAGGGAGCGGATCGCCCGGAACGGGGGAGCCGCTCTTTCTCACATGCATTTCTCCCGGAGGAAACGGGAGAAAGCGAGGCGCTTTGGAAAAGAGCCCGGGAGGCAGGGGTGCCAGTGATTCGGGCTGAGATGAAAAGTCTCCTCAGGGTGCTTCTCCTGGCAAAACGGCCGGTTAGGATTTTGGAAATCGGAACGGCAGTCGGATATTCGGCACTTTTTATGCGGGAATGTATGCGACTCCGGGGATTTGCCGGTAAGACAAAACAGGAATCCTTTCTCATAGATACGATTGAGAAGGATGAGACGCGGTATGCCGAGGCACTGGAAAACTTTCGGAAAGCCGGTGCCGAGGAAATCCATGCGCATCTTGGGGATGCGGCCGAGGTGATCGGTGAGCTGCCCGGTCCATACGATTTTGTTTTCATGGACGCGGCGAAGGCGCAGTATGGTGTCTATCTGGATAAGCTGATGGACAGGCTCATGCCCGGTGCGATGATCGTGACGGATAACATCCTGCAGGAGGGTGCCATGACGGAGTCACGCTACATCTCCGATAAAAGGGACCGGACCATCCACGACCGCTTGCGGGAGTACCTCTTCCGCATCAACCATACGCCGTTCCAAACGACCCTCCTGGACACAGGAGACGGAGTCGCAGTCAGTATATACAGTGTCAGCGGAGAAAACTCTCTTTGACACTTGGTGAATTTCATGGCGGCGGAACATAAGTGGCCTGTGATGGACCGTCACGGGTCTCGGCGCTTAGCGATTCACGAGCACATGTTCTGTGTGTGCGATGTGAGAGCTTAGCGAGCGGAGCGTTTTTTGCGTAGCGGCCGCTAGGGGTGGCCCGTGGTCGAGCGAGAGCGATGTCCGGAACAGGCCACTTATGTTTCGTACGCCTGCATAGATATTATGTGTCAAAGAGAGTTTCTCCGCTGACACACAGGAGGGAACATGAAACCGGAATTACTTATGCCGGCAGGCAATCTCGAAAATTTAAAGACCGTGATCCGCTACGGCGCGGACGCCGTATATCTCGGCGGCGAGGCCTTCAGTCTACGGGCCATGGCGGATAATTTCACGAACGAGGAAATCGCGAGTGGAATCCGGTATGCCCATGCACGCGGGAAAAAGGTTTACATAACTTCTAATATTTACATGCACAATTATGACGTGGAAGGCGTCAAAAAGTATTTTACGTTCCTCCGGGAAGCCGGGCCGGATGCGGTGCTGATCTCAGACCCCGGCATGGTGATGCTGGCACATGAAATAATGCCGGAGGTGCCGATTCATATCAGTACGCAGGCCAATAATACGAATTATTATACCTGGCGGTACTGGTATGCGCAGGGCGTGCGGCGTGTAGTTGCCGCGCGGGAGCTTTCCCTCGCGGAAATCCGGGAAATCCGGGAGAATATCCCGGCGGATATGGAAATCGAAGCCTTTGTACACGGGGCCATGTGCATCTCCTATTCGGGAAGGTGCCTTCTTTCGAATGTGCTGACCGGGCGTGATGCAAACCGCGGGGCCTGTACCCATCCCTGCCGCTGGAAATATGCGCTGGTGGAAGAAATGAGGCCGGGCGAGTATTTCCCGATTGAAGAGGATGTCCGGGGAAGTTATATCATGAATTCGAAAGATCTTTCCATGATCGGGTATATTCCGGAGCTCATTGAGGCCGGGATATCATCGCTCAAGGTGGAAGGCCGGATGAAAACGGCGCTTTATGCCGCATCCGTGGCAAAAGCCTACCGGGAAGCAATCGATGCGTGCTTTGCGGAGGAAA
>CACYDN010000024.1 GCA_902773185.1 uncultured Lachnospiraceae bacterium
AGTTAATTATCATATGATTTCTTTCCATCCGGCATCGAAATTATAAAAGGCCGCACACCGAGCCATATGCTCAATGCGCAGCCTTTCAGCATTATTGTTATAGCTATTTTTTATTTCTTAATTACGGTTTTGGGTTCGGTAACCGTTTTCTTATTTCCGGTAGAACCAGCCTTCTTCGCATCCTTTGCGTTTTGCGCTTCCTGCGCTTTCCGCTCAGCTTCCTCCCGCGCCTTTCTTTCCGCTGCCTTTTTGGCTTTTACTTCCGCTTTATACTTCTCATCGTTCTGCTTTTCTTTTCTCCAGTATTCTTTTCGTTCAGCCTCAAAAGCCTTCTTATTTTCCGATGCCTGCTTTGCTGCTTTGTCAATCGGAGCAAACTGTTCACTAAGCTTCGGGAATTTCTTCAGGGCTGTGCCATTCTGCAGTTCATTTGCTAAATCCGCCGGCGACTTCGACTTATCCTTTACGTAAGACTTCATCATAGCCTTCATACTGTCACTGCCGAGAATTTCCTGTTTCAAAGCATCTGCTCCCATAAGGACTGCCGCTTTTCTTCCGTAGGTTCCGTGTTCAGCGGAAAAGATTCCAACGATCACATCGGCAACAAGCTCGGTAACTTCTTTTGCCGCTTTCTCCTCCTTCGGAAATTCCTTCATATTCATCAGCTTAAAATTGGCCTGCATCCAGTTATCTGTTGCCAGTTTAATCTCCAGACCGGCCGCATTGCTGACAGGTCCTTTTTGGAAGGAATCCATTGTTTTACTGATGGTGTCCAGCTCAACGCCGGCAAAATCCACAAGCCCGGTGGCACCTCTGAGACGTGCTTTTCCGCCAACGGATGACGCCTTTAAACGTTTATCCTGATAGATTTTACCGTAAAACTGTACAGCCTTCAGCTTGCTCTGGTATTTTGCCAGATATTCCTGCTTCTGTGCATCCGTTTTTCCATCCGCCAGTGCTTTATCCTTCGGATTATCCTTCATAAATTTCTGCAGTTCCTCGGCTGCAAGCCGTAGTTTCTTATGCTCGGCATTTTCACTGCTGAACCAGAGATCCGTTCTCTCTGTTGTAAGATCGGCCATCGCGATACTGATTTTTCTGTCATCCCCGGTCAGAATCGGTGTTGTTTCAAACGCCCTTTCCTTTCCGATGCTGATATCATAATCACGGACGATTTTATTCCTCCAGATCGAATTGAAATATTTTGTAGCCGCATCGTCAACCAATTCCCCGTTGATATTGGGATGTTTCAGATATCCTTCCTTGGTTCCCTGCTGAATGATGGCGTGCATTTTTTCAAGCGTCTCATTTCTGTCCTTTTCGGAGGTAAACGTTTTGTTTTTAATCTGATCATAGTACTTCAGAGAATCCTCAATGAATTTTTTATGTTCCGGACTTCTGTATTTTGGGTTCTTTGAATAATCCTTAAACTCGTTAGCATTCAAACTACCGTTTCCGGTACAGGAATACTCCTGATTCTTGATAGCCCTGCAAAAAGCAGCAAGATATGCAATATCCTCGAGATGCCAGCCATGCTCAAGACCCGCCTTATACGCATCCAGAGAAGCCGCCATAGATTTTGCCCCCCGATGTGAACGCGGATGAAGATGAAAAGCATCATTATCCGGGGAAATCACGCGATCCTTCCTGATTTCATCGTTGATCTTCAGTTTTTCGCTTTCACTGATGATCTTGTTAAAATAAACACTCTGGGATATTGTCAGGTCATAGATTCTCTGCCGGTAAAAGGCTTCCCGTTCCGGAGAAAGTCCTTCCTTACTGTTTTCCTTTTCTTCCCAGTACTGCGCCATTGTAGTCAGCTGTTTTTCGCTATCAATAATAAAATCATAGACCGGAAAGCGGTTTTGCCACTTTTCGATGTTATGCCGGAGCGCATCATCTTCCATTCTGGTATCAACACAGGCCAGGATTGCCTTGGCACCTTCACCGAGCGGTGTTCTGGCAATGATGGCATTATCGGAATATCCCTTTGCAATCCTGCGAAGCTTGCTGGGCGTGTAGCTTTTCATAAATTCATTC
>CACYDN010000025.1 GCA_902773185.1 uncultured Lachnospiraceae bacterium
GGAGGTGCTTTCATGTCGCTCGCGGACCTTCTGGCCCGGACGGTGCTTTCGCCGCGGGAGATTCCCGTTGGGGCTGTAACGGCTCTGCTTGGGGCACCATTCTTTTTGATTCTGTTTCTCAAGAAGAAGAAAGATTCTTAAAAAGGATTATATGAATTATGATATTTAATCTACAAAGTGTATCTGCAGGATATGAAAAGAATAAGGATGTTCTTCATGATGTGGAGGTTGCCTTGGAGGGGGGCGGGGTCTGGGGGATTCTGGGTCCGAACGGGATCGGGAAAACGACGCTGCTCCGCGTTCTGGCCGGGACGATGCCCTACAGGGGAAACCTCACGCTGGACGATAGAGAGCTTTCGGACATTCCGCGCCGGGAGCTGGCGCGGCGCGTGAGCCTTCTGCCGCAGTTTTCCTCCGTCTATTTTTCTTATACGGTTTATGATACGGTTCTGCTCGGCCGGTATGCGCGGCAGGGAAACTCCATAAAGGACCGCCTGGGCGGCCCGGGGCCGGAGGACCGGGAAGCTGTAAGCCGCGTGTTAAAAGAAACCGGCACGGCCGATCTGGCCGGAAGAATGCTGGGCGAATTATCCGGCGGACAGCTGCAGCGGGTTCTTCTGGCCCGGACCATGGCACAGGAAACACCGATCATTCTTCTGGACGAACCCACCAACCATCTGGACCTCAGGTACCGGCAGTCCATCCTGCAGGAGCTGCAGACCTGGTCGAAGAAAACGACCAATGTAGATGGCGTAGATCATCCCAATACCGTAATCGCTGTGTTTCACGATATCGGCAGCGCCGCAATGATTGCAGACCGGGTTCTTCTCATTTCACGCGAAGATGATTCCGGCAGGATCACAATTGAAAAAGGCTCCGCGAAAGAAATACTCACGCGCAGCCGGTTACATACCGTCTATGGAACGGATGTCATTCAATACTATGAAGATATCTACCGACAATTAACCAAAGACCGGTCCTAGGTGTTCATTCTCCTAAGCCCGGTCCTTTTTATCAGTACAAAAGCCTTTCAATATTCCGATCAGCGGTTAAAGTCCTTCCCCAGGATATCCGAAAGATTCTGCAGGATAGCCTTTGCCACATCCGGCTTATTCATGGAATACACATGCACATTCGTGATGCCGTTGGCATAAAGATCGATGATCTGGTCCGTGGCATAGGCGATTCCGGCCTGCTTCATGGCATCCGGATCGCTGCCGAAATAATCCACGATACTCTTAAAACGCTGCGGCATGAAGGAACCGGACAGTTTAATGGCACGTTCCACCTGATTGGCGTTGGTAATGGGCATGATGCCCGGCAGGACCGGAACGGTCACGCCGACCTCCCGAAGCTTGTACAGGAAGTTAAAGAAAAGATTATTGTCAAAGACCATCTGCGTCGTCAGAAACTCTGCACCGGCATCCACCTTTTCTTTGATATGCAGAAGATCCTCCTTCTGATTCGGGCTGTCCGGGTGTACCTCCGGATAACAGGCCGCTCCGATACAGAAATCTCCGCTCTCCTTCAGCTCTCTGATCAGTTCCACCGCATAGCGGTAGTCCCAGCCGGCCGGATCCGAAGCGGCAAGCTCCGGCGTCAGATCTCCGCGAAGCGCCATTACATTCCGGATTCCCATCGATTTCATTTCTTCGATCTTGGACCGGACCATCTCCCGACTTGAGGAAACACAGGTCAGATGTGCCAGCGTCGGCACCTGATGCTTTTCCATAATATTCCGTGCGATTTCCATGGTATAACGGCTGGTTCCGCCGCCCGCTCCGTAGGTCACGCTCATAAAAGCCGGATGTGACGCAGCAATCTCCTCCGTGACCTCCATCACACTTTCAAGGGTACTCTCCTTTTTCGGCGGAAAAACCTCAAAAGAGAGAGACATGTTTCTTTTGTTTAAAATATCAATGATCTTCATTCCACACCTCATAATCTGCAATTCTGTCTCTGCAAAACAGCTATTGCTCATTCTATCATATCCGACTCCTTTTTCCTATATAAAATTCCTCAAAAAAACAGCGTAAATCCGGACAATCATGCCATTGTGACTTGTGCAACCCGTTCTTCTCCTGTATAATAAACTTGGTGGGTTTTGTAGTTTCAAAAAGCACTAACGAACAGGGAGTTATCCAGTAATGGAAAAATATGAATTCAGTCCGGAGGAGCTGGCATTTTATGAAAATTCCAGCGTCCCCTTAATTGTATATCAATATGCAGATAAACGCATCCGCACGCTTGCCGTTTCCAAACAGATTGTGACCACATTTAAACTGAAAGATCTGGCGGAAGCGTACGAGATCATGGAGCATGACATGTATCGCTACACACACCCGGATGACATTGCCGGCGTGGCCAATGCCTCGCTTGCCTTTGCCACGGAAGGCGGCTCTTTTAATGTACTTTATCGCTCCCTGATTGGCGGGGAATACCACGTCATCCATGCCATGGGGTCCCACGTATATCCGACAGAGAATATCGAATACTCTGTTGTATGGTATCTGGATGAAGGTCCCTATCTGGAAGGTGAAATGCCTTCTGTAGAGGATATAAGACAGAGCTACGGACAAAAGCTCCGCGAAAACTTTGTCGCAAGAAGTCTTCATTTCGATAACCTGACCGGACTTCCCGGCA